>JBPCWG010000302.1:0-4350 GCA_051009705.1 Methyloligellaceae bacterium
GTCTTCATTATTCGATCCGGATAATTGCGGTCATATTCATGGCCATCAAATTCGTCGTTTGATATTTCCTGGAGAATGGCCCCTGCAGTAGGAACTTCGGACCGTTCAACATGGGATTCCTGCAACCAGAGCTTCGAGCGAACCATAGCCTTCGAACACTGAAAATAAATTCGTTCCGCGGTCACAACGAGCACTGTTTTTGGAATTTTACCGTTTATCGCAAAACTCTCAAGAAGTTCATGATCAGTCGAGATACGCGCGCGGCCATTAATACGAAGAGTCTCCCGAATTCCGGGGATCAAGAACAACAGTGATATCCTCGGATCTCTTATCAGGTTTCGCAGACTATCCAGGCGATTGTTACCGGGCCGGTCAGGGATCGCGACGGTGCTCCGATCCAGGACCCTGACAAAACCTGCGGGATCACCGCGGGGCGAACTGTCCAGTCCTTCGGGGCCACACGTCGAGACCACAACAAAAGGCGATTTGCTGATGAATGTCTCGTAGCTCTTGGAGATATAGTCAATTTCCTTAGCCAGTGAATTCGGATTTTTCTCGCCGTACAAGTCATTCAGTTGTTCTTCAGACGTGATGTCATTTCGTAAGCCGGTGTCGGGTGAAGAATGGTTCATCTCATTGAATTCCAGGTTGGTCGAAGGCACTGTATTTTAACGATTTAAGACGGACGATTGTCAATACAATTTCGGATCAGCTCTATTCCCTCCGCGATTCCCGGAAGGTCAATGATCCCGGTTTCTGTCTTGCCGAAGCGGTAGGTCAGCTTTTTCTGAGTGCGAAGACTCTCAAGCAATTGTTTAAATTCGGCGATTTCAAACTCGGCCGTGTTGCCTCCGCGCAGAACCGGAATACTGGCAACCATGGACAAGTCCTGAATTCTGATGCGGGCCGTAAGGAAACCCATTTCTCCATGCCTGAACTTTTCATCCCTGACAATGAGACGCCAGCCTGATTTGAGATCATGGGTCAGTCCCAGTTTGGTGTTCGAATCCAGTTCGGCATAAGCCTGGCATTTCGCCGCCTGAATATTGCGGATTCCGAACCGGACGGATTTTGGGACCCAGCGCACGACTTGCCCGGTCCCTGCATGGGCTTCCAGATAGGGAGGGTAATTGCAGAAACTTTTCTTGCAGGCTTCCGTTTTACCGATCCACTTCATGCCGCGGGGTGAATATTCCTCCAGCCATTTTGACAGCACAGTTCGATCTACTCCCTGCCCGGCGGCATGGTCGACAATATAATAGTTGCACAGATCGCTGCGTTGACGGCGTGCACCGCAACTGTGGAACCCAAGCTTACCGGTTCCTTCGACATAGAAATGATCCGCGGCAAAATAGACGATCGAAGAGCAGGCGGAAGCGCAACTGAAACCCGGAGGAATGACCGCCACAAAATCTTCCCTTTGGATGATCCGGGCGATCTTGAAGGCTTCTGCCGCCAGACCGCCGGGACTGTTCAGATAGAGAACATACTTGCCTTGCGGATTGCGCGTAGCTTTCCGTATGATTTTAGACAGTCGGTCAGCATCACCGGTGACGATTTCTCCATTTGCGATTATAACGTCCGCTCCGAGTTGGGATATTCGCGCCGTATGGAACTCCATACCGCGTGCGGGAGCAGTCATCAGAAACAGGCTTAAACACAAAAGAGTTCGCCAAAACATGGGGTCCTACTTCCCCTCGCAATTTGTGATGAGTTCATCAATAGTTTTTCGGGCATCAGTAATTCGGACACGTATAATCTTCTGCTTTTCGTTCAGTTGATATCCAATCCACCGGAACTTTCTCAATTTTGCAATGAAATCTCGGTTGCGTCCAAGTTCTATGCGGAGATTTTTCTCATTTACCTGGATCGGGAAGTCATAAGCTTTGCGACCCCTTCTACCCAGGTATATTTTGACATTTATTACCCGGTGCTCGGATTTCAGTAGACGGCCATCCGACAGGTGGAGCCTCCAGTTCCGCTCCTCATCGACAGAAATATTCGTCATTACGGACTTGTGGAATCGAATGGCATGGCATTCAATAGTATGGGAAGCCGAATAGGCCGGTCCATGGGCTATCATGGCAGTCAGAAGAAATACCGCCAGTAATCTTCCGTCAACTGATCTATTCAGCACAATCCGTCCCCAAGGAATTCCGAACCCGTCATTCCCTATAAAACATTTACTCTTCTTCGAATACAAGTCGTTGAAGATTGAATTTTCAGTGAAGATTGCAGCCACCTGTTCCTGCCAAGTTTGTGAATTCTGCCAATCGTCCTGTTTCCGGAACTTAAAAATTAATCTTAACTGTCAACCGTATTCCGGGATTGCCATCCCAAAAGCACGGACGGCCAGCATGCTGGCACTGGACTTGCCAATGTTGTGCCATTGGTGAAGAGCTTCATGGGATTAAGGACATGCATTTACTTTCGCAGTTTTCCTGGCTGCCTGTATTTTTACTATTACTGGGTATCGGGTGGTTATTCATGGTTTACGCATTCAATTCTCTTAAGAAGTAGTCCCAATTTTTCGCTAGCATTACCAGATTTGTGTTAGACACTGGGTTTCCGACCCGGGGCGGCACAAGTCACCTTGACGCCTCTCTTCGCAGGATTAACAATTGTCGGAGTCAGCGGTCGCAATCCACCTTTATTATCTCCAGCGAGATTTTTTACTCGACCCCCCTATACTCAAAAGCCTATTATCAGGCCTATCGGATCAACAGGTCCTGTCAGGGCTGTCAATTCTTATCTAAAGCACCAGGTCGAATTAATGGCCCAATATAACCAACGTCTGCTGGCGATCGGGCTCACTTGTTCCGCCGTTTTCCTATTTTCCCTGCTTGATACAACCGCTAAATATCTCGGCGAAGTTGCAGGCCTGCCGTTTATTCAGGTCGTTTGGCTGAGGTTTGCCGGACATTTTTTGTTTGCTCTGATCTATTTTGGACCGAGAGTTGTTACATCTCTGGCACAAGCTGGTCGACCGGGATTCCAGCTCCTGCGCTCCTTGTTTGTGGCGCTCGCTACGGTATTTAATTTCGTGGCCGTCACTTACCTACAGCTGGATCAGACAATCTCGATCTTTTTCATCTCCCCTCTGATTGTCGCGGCACTTGCCGGTCCGCTGCTTGGAGAATGGGTGGGTTGGCGACGATTTATCGCCATTTCAGTTGGCTTCTCAGGCGTAATATTGATAACACGCCCCGGTTTTGGTGGAATTCATTGGGCCATAGGCTTCTCATTCTGTGCGGCCCTTTCCTATGCTTTGTACTTGCTGTTAACCCGCTTCCTGGCTGAAAGAGAGCCCACGGACGTCACGAACTTCTATACACCCATTGCGGGCGTGATTTTCCCCTTACCTTTCGCCATCTATGTCTGGGTATGGCCGGAAGATCTTTCAACCTGGTTGTTTGTTTCCCTATTGGGGTTGAACGGAGGAGTGGGGCATGCCCTGCTTCTTTATGCTCACAAGTTCGCCCCTGCACCGGTAACGGCACCGTTCATTTACAGCGCGATCATTTATGTATCGATCCTGGGATATCTGGTATTTGGAGATGTCCCGACCTATTGGACGATCAGCGGCGGCCTGGTCATCATTGCCTCTGGAATGTATCTTCTTTACAGAGAGCGCTATTAGTCTGGTCGACCATTTCCCGAAGCCTGGGACCGTCGCCAGGATAACAGACGCCAGATAAACAACAGTGCGGTCGCAACCCCGCCGATGGCCGTTGCCAGTTGATAAATCGGATCAAAGGCACTCACCCGGTGAATGAGCAGATCCCACCAGCGGACATCAACCTCAATCTGTGTACTAAACGTGCGGATTGTGACAGGAGGCAGATCTCTCGTCCCCTCGCGCAATATTGCGGAAAGGTCTAGGTTCAGCCGTTTTAAATCGCCTTCTTCGGTCGGTGTTACGAACCAGGTCCATTTGACCGGCGCGAGGCTGGTGATGGTCCTTTGCTGGGGGCCAGACGGTTCTATCCGGAAAGCGGCGCCGGAAAGTTCGGCCTGCATGACGCGAGAGATTTTTGTCGTTCCGGTTTTAACTTGCCCCCGCAGCCCTTCAAGTTCCTTCTTGTGATCATCCTGTCCGGTTTTGATAACCAGTGAAATCTGTGTTCGCTTACCGAGATACATGCTCTTGGGATGATTGTAGGCCAGGGCCGATTCTTTGAGATTCTTGATAACCGTTTCAAAATCCGTGCAATCACTCGCCCCGACCACACCTATGGAGGCACATTCCTGCTCCCTTGTCATTTCAGAACTGGCTGTCGGGGCCTGGGAACGAAATTCCCGGGTTCGCGTCGTTCGTTTCTTTACCGCACGTTTCTGGGCTACCTTGTT
>JBPCWG010000303.1:0-6315 GCA_051009705.1 Methyloligellaceae bacterium
GGTCTGGGTCGGGGTTGATATAATCACGCCGGTAATATTCGGATCCGCAATTATTTCCTCATTGCTGCGCACGACGGCGCCGGTTTCCGCGGCAACTCCTTCGGCGGCTTGGCGGTTTGCATCCGAAACCGCGACTAACTTAGCCCTGCTGCTTCTGGAAACGGATTTCCCATGCACCTGTCCAATTCGCCCGCATCCCAGCAATCCGATGTTTATCATGACGTCACCTCAGGCTTTGTGCACATTTCTTTCAGGACATTGATCGTCATTGTTTTCACATCTTCGACTGTCGGGGCGAGAAGTGCATTCCGATCGAAGACATCCGGTTGTTCCCCAACGGATCGTCGCAGCGATTGGCCAAAGGCCATGCGCAGTTCCGTGCCAATATTGAATTTACAGACCCGGCTGTTTTTCGCCAGATCACGTCGTACATCCGCTGGTATCCCGCTACCGCCATGCAGTACCAGCGGCAGCTTCGTGACGGCTTCGATGGCCTGCAACGCGTCCCTGTCAATGCCTGTTGTCCGTTCCGTTTTAAGATGCTCATTGCCGACAGAAATAGCCAGTGCGTCGGCGCCGCTTTCGCGATCAAAACGCCGGGCTTCCCGGGGATCTGTCACCGCAGAGGCCGCGCCATCCGCATAGCCCACGAATCCGACTTCCCCTTCAACAGAAACGCCGTTGGGATGAGCTTTTTCCACAATACGCGCCGTGATGTCAATATTCTCGGAAATTGGCAGTTTCGAGCCGTCAAACATGACCGAGGTAAAACCATTGTCGATGCCTTCCAGGCATTCTTGCTCCGAGTAGCCGTGATCGATATGGCAGACAACAGGGATTGAGGCCGCGTCCGCCAGATGCCGGAACATTTTTCCAAGAACCGCAACCGGCGTGTGTTTGCGGCATCCGGGTCCCGCCTGCAGGATAATCGCAACGCCAAGCTCTTCTCCGGCGGCAACATAGGCTTGCGCATCTTCCCATCCGAGCACCACAAGCCCGGCAACCGCATACCCCTGTTCCAGGGCCGGCGTAAGCACCTCGCGCAAGGAAACTGCTGTCATTTGAACTTCGCCACCATGTCCTTGATGCCCGGAATGGTTTCGACCTGCCAGGCGTGCTCGGGTTGAAAGAACTGCACGAGGGAGCGCTGCGACAGACCGCCGAGGATCGTAAAATAATACATCTCATAACCCGGTGCGACGACACAGGGATGATATCCCTTTTCAAGCGTGATGGTCGACCCGTCGACTATGTGGTAGGCATCGCCGACTTCGCCGTCCTGGCGCTGGACGAGTTGCATGCCGAAACCTTTTCGCGGGCGAAATCGGAAATTATAGGTTTCATCGTGGCGGCTTTCGTCGGGCAGACGGTCCGTGTCGTGCTTGTGCGGCGGAAATCCCGACCATCCCCCCTGCCCCACGGTAAAGAGCTCCGACACCAGGAGTCGCCCGACTTTGCCATTCTGTTTCTGTCCCAATATGTGCTTGATCTTCCGGTGAGTCTTGGTGTCGTCGGAACCGTACTGGACGAGATCCAGCTCGCCGGCCCGGACGGCAAACGGATCGAGGGTCTCTTCGAAACGGGCCCCGGCGACAAAAATTTCCGTTTGCTCCGACACGCAGCTTATTTCGGCCCTGGCACCGGAGGGTACATAGACACCTTCCGGTTCTCCGTCCCAGACATCAAGGCCCCGGTTGCCGATAGCATCAAATGTTTCGCCTTCGACATCGACATTCACGGTTCCCGTTGCCGGAACAATGGCTGTTTCATATCCCGGCACGGAAAAAACAAATGACTGATCCCGTGAAAGCTTGACTATATTAAAATAATTGAGCGGCACCCGCTTGTCATCGACATCAATTATCGGCTGGTTTTCATTGTTGAATGGAGGGATATGCATGGATTGTCCTCTTAACCAGCCTCTGATAAGCCGGGATGCGTTTCTATAAATGTGTCAATTTCTTCAGGCTTCGGCATGGCGGGGGCACATCCCACCCGGGAGACCACCAGCGCGGCGGCCGCGGAACCACGAATAACAGATTCCCCAAGGTTTCGGCCCGAGGCCAGAGACGAAACAAAAACGCCGAGGAATGAATCTCCGGCACCCGTCGGTTTTAACGCTTCGACCTCGAAAATTCCGGTGGCGATCTCCTCTCCTTCAGATGTGAAGGTCACCGACCCCTTTTCCCCCATCTTGTAGACAACGATATTTGTTCCCTGGGCGGCGAGATTTTTTGCGAACTGGAACCCCTGCCCCGCTTCACCGGCCATGACGTCAAACTCATCGTCATTGCCGATGATCACATCGCAAAAAGAAGCCGCATGGGTGTAGGTTCTGGCGGCGTCCTCACCCGATTCCCACGAGTAAGGCCGGTAGTCGATATCGAATATAATGGGAAGGGCTGAATCTCTGGCGGCTTCAAACGCGGAAAGGCAGGCCGATCGCGAGGGTTCCGCAGCCAGTACGGTGCCGGTGGAAATGAGAGCGCCGAACGAACCGAAATCGGGAGAATGAACATCTTCTTCGGTCATCTGGAAATCGGCGGCATTGTTGCGGTATATGACCGACTGATGATCCTCAACCCGGCTTTCGACCACAGCCAGGGAATTCCGGCATTCTCCGCCAACACTTTTGACAAATGTCCGGTCAATTCCATATTTATCGAGTTCGTTCAGGCAAAACCGCCCAATAGCATCATCGGATACCGAGGTCACGAGCGAAGCCCGCCCCCCGGATTTTACAATCGCCACCCCGATATTCGCCGATGACCCGCCGAGACAGGCAAAGAACTGACTTGCCTCTTCGGTCCGGGTTCCCGGTGGGTCGGGATAGAGATCCATCCCGGCACGGCCAATGATCAGAAAATTATTCTGCCGCATCCGATCGAGTGACGGGGTCATACACCTTGCCTTTGCTTGTCGCGACCGGCTTCCTGTGCCGAATTTGCGGCGGTCACGTTGGGGTCGTCGGATACGAACGGTGATCCCACTTCCCACCAGGTATGACCCTCGGTGGTCCACCCTTCAAAAGCATCCACCGGAACGACAATGACACTGGTCTTGTCAGCTTTTTTGGCGCGTTCAAAAGCCGGTTTGAAATCATCAACAGAATAGACCGTTTCGGATATCGCACCCATGGATGCGGCGTGGGCGGCGAAATCCACGAGGAAGGGTTCGCCCTTGATATTGCAGTCGGCAATGAGATTGTTATATGACGCGTTACCGAGATTGTTTTGCAGCTTGTTGATAACCGCGAAGCCGCCATTGTCGCAGACGATGATAATGAGTTTGTTCCCTGCCAGTACCGATGAATAAATATCGGAATTCATCATCAGGTAGGAACCGTCGCCGGTGAAACAGATGGTATCATTGTCCGGCGCTGTTTCCTGCTGGGCCATGCGCGCGCCCCAGCCGCCGGCAATCTCGTACCCCATACAGGAATAGCCAAACTCGATATCGACGCTGCCGGTTGTTTTTGTGCGCCAGTTGGCACAGACCTCGGCCGGCAATCCCCCGGCCGCCGCCACGATCCTATCCTCCGGTTCGCAGAGATCATTGACGGCACCGACAATTTGAGCGTAGAACACCGGCCTGTTTTTTCCCGCCTTGTCCACGGGATCGATATTGCCGCTGACATAATTGTTCCATTGCCGTGTTTCCGCTGTCGCGCGTTCCGACCAGCCTGTCGCCGCAACATGATTTTCAAGCGCCCTGGAAACGACGGTCAACCCAAGCCGGGCATCGCCGACAACGGCGGACGACATATGCTTGGCCGCATCGTGACGTGCGACATTCAGCCCGACAATTCGGGCATCCCGGGAAAATGCGGTCCAGGATCCGGTTGTGAAATCCTGCAGCCGTGTTCCAACAGCAAAAATTAAATCCGCCTCGGCCGCCAGATTGTTTGCGGAATTGGAACCGGTAACCCCGACCGGACCGCAATTCAGCCGATGAGTGTGCTCCAGGTTGGCGCGTCCGGCAATCGTTTCGACCACGGGAATGTTGTGTTTTTCCGCAAATTGTTTCAGCTCGTCAACGGCGAGGGAATACTGCACCCCGCCACCGGCAATGATCAGCGGTCTTTCCGCCGCTTTGATGGCGTCGGCAGCCATCATTATTTCACGTTCATCCGGCAGCTGCCGCCGGATAATATGGGTCCGTTGCGCAAAAAACTCTTCCGGATAATCATAAGTCCATCCCTGCACATCCTGGGGCAGGCCTATAAAAGCGGGCCCGCAATCTGCGGGATCCAGCAGAGTATTGAGTGCTGCCGGCAGCGACTGAATAATCTGCGCAGGGTGGACAATCCGGTCCCAGTAGCGGCTGACGGCCTTGAAGGCATCATTAACGGACAGTGCGGGATTGTTGAAATGCTCAACTTGCTGCAGTACCGGATCAGGCAGCCGCGTTGAGAAAGTGTCACCGCAAAGCATAAGCAGGGGTAACCGGTTGGTATGGGCAATTCCCGCCGCCGTCAGCATATTTGTCGTCCCCGGTCCCGCAGAACTCGTTGCAAACATGAACCGCTGGCGCAGTTTCGCCTTGGAATATCCAATGGCGGCCATGGCCATGGATTGTTCATTCTGACCGCGGTATAAAGGCAGAGCCTCCCGGCATTCATAAAGAGCCTGTCCAAGGCACGTCACATTGCCGTGGCCAAATATCCCGAATCCGCCGGCACAGATCCGGACGGATTGCCCGTCAATTTCAATGAACTGATTTTGCAGGAAGCGCGTCAACGCTTGAGCCGTTGTCAATTTCATGGCCTTTTGTACCCACTCGCTTTTGGCTCCACCGGGAAGTGAAACTCGGGAAGCCCGTTCCGGAAGTCGCTCACATTATTTCGGATAGCAGGCATAACACCGCAATTTCCGATAGAATACTGCTTGACGCAGAGAATAGTTCTTGTTTACCTGCTTTGCAACCGGTTGCAAAAAGTTTTAGTCTCAGACATGAAAAATCAAAGCAGCATAGGAATCGGGATCGTGGGCGGTGGCTATATGGGCAAGGCCCATGCCGTCGCCATGGCCGCGGTTGGGACCGTATTCGACACGGCTCTCAGGCCGACATTGGAAGTCATCTGCACGACCACTGAAGCCGGTGCGGCGGCAAAAGCCCGCGCTTTTGGATTTAACCGCGCCACCGCCGACTGGCGCGATCTCGTCGACGATGAGAAAGTCGCGGCAGTCATCATTGCCACACCGGCGGATAGCCATCGGGAGATTGCCGAACGGGCCATCGGACTCGGGAAACCTGTTTTTTGCGAAAAGCCTCTGGCCGCAACCCTCGACGATGCCCGGGCCATGACCGTGGCCGCGGAACAATCCGGAACCGTCAACATGTCCGGTTTCAATTATATTCGCACACCCGCCTCGCAGCTGGCGCTGGAGATGATCAGAGCCGGAGAAATCGGGACCATCACAGCGTTTCGCGGCGAACATACGGAAGACTTTTATGCCAATCCCGATGAACCGGCGACATGGCGTGCGCAAGGTCGGGCCAATGGGGCAATGGGCGATCTCGCCCCGCATATGGTGAATGCCGCCCTAACCCTTGCCGGTCCCATTAAAACCCTGGTCGCCGATATCGCCACAATTATCAAAGAGCGTCCAGGCCAGGCAAATTCATCCGACCGGCAGCCTGTCGGCAATGATGATTTCGGTCAGTTCATCTGTCGCTTTTCAAACGGGGCCCGGGGGCAGTTGATGTTTTCCCGTGTCGCCCATGGCCGCAAAATGGGGTACATCTACGAAATTACCGGAACCAAAGGAGCCCTCCGGTTTAATCAGGAAGACCAGAATTCCCTGTGGTTTTATGATGCCGGTCTCCCGGCGGACAGAAACGGGTTTCGCCAGATCCTCACCGGACCAGAGCATCCCGACTATGTGAATTTTTGCCTCGGCCCCGGCCATGGAACCGGGTATCAGGACCAGATTATAATCGAAGCACGGGATTTCCTGCAGGCCATTGAAACCGGGAGTTCGCTGTTTCCGACCTTCAGGGACGGTCTCGCCGTATCTGAAGTGCTCGAGGCCGCCTACATCTCTTCCGACCAACGACGCTGGGTCGGCCTGGAGGAAATCCAAACGACCCATGCGGGAGGGGAAGAATGAACATCAGAATTGGCAATGCGCCCTGCTCCTGGGGCGTTGAATTCGCTGATGACCCGCGTAATCCGCCCTGGACACAGGTCCTGGACGAGTGCGCGGCTGCCGGCTACCGGGGTATTGAACTCGGCCCTGTCGGATATATGCCGGAAGATGCGGACCAATTGCGGGATGCCCTTGCGGAACGTGACCTGACACTGATCGGAGG
>JBPCWG010000304.1:0-7508 GCA_051009705.1 Methyloligellaceae bacterium
CGCATATAATCTTCTCCCATTTTCATTACGATCACTGCGCAGATCTCGCCTCCTTCGCCCTGGCCCGGTGGGATCAGTCGGCAGGCCGGTTTCCGGACGTGAAGATCTTTGGCCCGACCCATGTAAAAGCATTGGTGTCTTCCCTGTTTTCACCGGAGGGCGCATTTGGGCCGGATCAGAAAGCGCGAACCGAGCACCCGGCAAGCCTTGGCTACTTCCATGCGCGCGGCGGAGAAGGAGCGCGAACACCATTCTCGCCTGTGGTGACGGAACTCACTTCCGGGGATAAAATCGATGGGGAGGGCCGAGGCTGGCGATTTCGCTGCGTCGAGGTACCCCACGTCCAGCCCTATTTGTCAAACCTCGCCTTTCGTTTCGACGATGGAACAAACTCTCTCTGCTATTCCGGTGACACGTCCTATTCGGATGCATTTGTTGAACTCGGCCGGGACTGCGATTTGCTGCTTCATATGTGCCACCGGATTTCGGGAACGGAACTCACGAAAGCCGGGCAGTCCTCGTCTGCCGGACATCTCGATGCAGCAAGAGCGGCGCATGAAATGAGGGCCGCGACCTGTGTCACGACCCATATCAGTGAACAGATGGATGCACCGGGAATACCCGAAAAGCTGATCCGTGAAATGGCCGCACAATATAACGGTCATATCATCTGGGGAAAAGACCTGATGACCGTGTCCGTGACACCGCCGCAACCAAATCAGCTTATCTGAACGACGGACCTACCGGGCCACGTTCTTCTTTTCGTTCCGCCACTTCAGAAAATTCTCAAACAGGACATTGAGTTCCTGGGCATTGACCTTTTCCGCCGATGTCCCGGTATCCTGCAGGAAAGCTGAGAATTCCCATTTCAGTCGCGAAGCGGAACTTGGTACCGGTACCTGCCGCGGGTTCTGATCGAGCCAGTCCTGAGCGGCTTTGAACCGTGTCCAACCCGGAACGTCAGCTGCGAGATTCACTGTTTTCCATTTCGGATGAAATCCCGGTTTTTTGAGGTCATCGAATTTTGTAAAGAACTTCTCGACAAAGCGCGCCACTTTTTTGTAGCGCTCATGATTTGAAGGCCAGTTAAAAACTGCGAGTACATTACGCGCGGCAATTGTCGGAACTTCATCGCCTTCCGCTATCAGTGCAGGATAATCTTTATTGGTAAACTTCGAAGGCAGATAAAGTTCCTGAACTTCCGGGGTAAATGGAATCGGCAGGAGATGCAGGCCGTCTTCCTTTTTAATGCGCATTATCGGTCGTGCCGGTTTCCCGAGCACGTTGAAGTGCGCGTGCAGTTCTCCGCTCTTTAGCTGCGCAATCGCCCGATTCGTATCCTGGTTGATCAGTTTGGCTTCAATGCCCAATCTGCGGAAAATCAGGGTGCCCACGATTGAAGAACCCGTTCCCTTGGCATTGATGCTGACCGTCTTTCCTTCAAGATCTGCAAGGGTCTGAATTTCCTTGCGGGCCACGACATGAACCTCGGCGGGAAACATTTGCGTAATGAACCGCACGCGGTTTCTGATCGAATTGTAACGCGGATCATTTTTCAGATATTCAAGAGTATCCGTTTGCACGACTCCCATATCAATGCCGCGCAGGTAAAGGATATCCCATAGGTTCTGAACTTTACCCCGGGCGACAACGGGAATGACTCGCATATTTTCAAAACGCTCTCCTTCATCCAGGAGCGTTGAAAGGTTATGAGCGGCGACCATGGCCGGCGCGCCGATAGTGCGCAGCGTCATGATCGTGACCGTGCCGGCATTGGCAATCGACTTGGTCTGATTCTTGAGAAGGGCACTGACGTCGGACTGACCCGCCGGCTGTGTGTTTTGTGCCAGCTTGATGTACGGTTTGTATTCGACATCTTTTGGATTTTTGGAAACGATATATTGAGCGTTCACTGCGGAAACAGAAGCTAACGAGAAACTGATCATCAGCAGTGAAAACAAACGTACGGACAGTTTGAGCATACTTGAACCCTCACTTTGCAGCTCCAACTAAGACTTTACTTGCCGCGGTCGCCAAAGGGGACCGTCAGCACAACCCACCAGATTTAAAAGAAATTTTGCCCGTGAAAAGTGCAGATAATCAGGCAGTCCAGAATATAATTGGGTGATATTTCAGGAATTTGAAACAAATTTCCCATGGGCGAAGGCGAGCCAACTCAAATCTAATCGAAAAGGGTTAAGAGCAAACGATGGGGCTATAAAATAAGGGGTATGAGACCGGAAATTGACACGATTGCTGCCTACTCTGAGTCGAAGAGCTGACATCAGTCATGGGAGGGGCAGACATGTCGACTTCCCTGCAGATTATTTTAAGAACCCTGGCAATACTTGCTCTCGTTGGTCTCGCTCTTGCCGGGCAAACGACTAGCGGACTTGCACAGGCAAATTCCAAATCCTGGTATGCCGGCACGAATCTGCGCGAATTCGGGATCCCCAATTTTGAGGACCGCAAGGCCTATCGCACCAAATGGCTGGATCGGGATCTCGACGGCAAGAAAGAGACGCGGCTGGATTTCTATGTCGTCGACAATAAATTGATCGCGACCTACAGCTATGATAACCGGATTTACAGCCTTTCGATGGACACAAACTTCGCGTCTCCGGTCGAACTCTCTCTGATCGACAAGAAAGGGCAGGGAAAATTTGAACCTCTGACAGGAGTTCCCACGTCCGCGGTTCCCTCATGGCTCTACTGATCCGGATGGCCGCTCTGCGCCCCGAATATTGATCCCGCACCATGCCTTATTACTTACGTGTTACTTATGTGACCTCTGGTTTCGAGAACTGAGACCGCCAAACAGCACGTAATATCCGGCGGGCACGAAGAACAGGGTCATGGCCGAGGCCACCAGCAGACCGCCGATCATCAGAGCTGCCATGGGTTCGAACAGGGCGCCTCCTGCGATGGCCATGGGCATCAGGCCGAAGACAGTAGTTAGTGTCGTCAGCATGATCGGCGTGATGCGTTTCTCCGCCGCTGCGATAATCGCATCTTTCAGGGACTTGGCCTCCCGTTCAATATCGATCTGGTCGATGAGGACGATGGCATTATTGATTATGATCCCGGCCAGTGAGATCGTTCCCAGAATAGCAAAGAAGGACAGGGGCTGACCGGTAAGCAGCAATGCAATCGGTGCTCCCGCCAGAACCAGGGGAATGGTTAAAAATGTAAGGGTCATGCGCCGGAACGAGTTGAACTGAAAGACAAGGGCCGCCAGCATGATCAACAGGCCGACGGGCATACCGGAGGCAAGTTTCTCGTTGACGTCTGCACTGTCCTCGGTTTCGCCGCCAATGTGCAGCGTGTAGGCGTCATTGAGGTCCAGCTTCTCGAGGGTGGGTTTCACAAAGGCAAGCAACTCTGAAGCCGTCAGCGCCTCGCTTTTTGCAGAAATCTTGATCGTTCGCTGCTGGTTTTCCCTGCGGATCTGGGAAAATTCGAGGCGCGGAAGGAAGGTTGCGACCTGATCGATGGAGATGAGGCTGCCATTAACCGGGATGGAAAGGTTGGCGAGATCTTCAATACTGTCCCGAAACCCTTCTTCTGCGCGCAGCACAATGGGAATAGACTGGGTGCCTTCACGGTAATCGGAGACGGATGATCCCGAGAAGAAGGCTTCCATGATTTCAGAAATATCCTTGGAAGTCACACCAAGTTCCCGGGCCTTGTTCTGTGCAATATCAACGACAATTTTAACGCGCTTGTTACCCCAGTCATTTTCATTCTGGATGATGCCCGGAGCATCTGCGAACCTGGCTTCCACCTCTTTGGCGAGTCCCAGAAGCCGGTCCGCGTCCGGGCCGGAAAATTTGATTTCCACGATACCGGATTCACTGCCTCCAAGGGACAGGCTCTTGACCTTGAACCTGGCGGCGGGGTGGTTTTCGAGCAGGTGCCGCCGGGCCCGGTTCCGGGCTTCTATGGCACCAGGGAAGTCCTCGGTGTTGACAAGGATGAAGGCACTGGCCGGATCTGTATCAGCCGGATTAAGGGCAAGGTAAAATCTGGGGCCCCCGTCACCGACATAAATCGTTGTGTCCGTGACTTCCGGATTGGCCTTCTTGTCGAGAAGCCATTTGTTGACTGACAGCGCCTCTTCCTGGGTCCGGGCGATGGATGTCCCCTTGGGCATATCCAGATAAATGAGATATTGGTTGCGCTCGCTGGTCGGGAACATTTCACCGCGCACAAAGCTGAAGAATGATGCGCCGACAATCATCAATCCGTAGATGACCGGCATGACGATTATGGAATAGGGAAGTACCCGGCGAATGAGCTTGCCGTAAGTCTGTGTCAGTAAATTCTGGCTGCTCTCGTCTTTGATCCGAGGCTGTTTCGGGGAGAGCCATACGCTCAGCGCCGGCAGAATATACATCGATGTCAGCCAGGAACCCACAAGCATGGCGGCAACGACGGCACCCAGGGAAAATCCATATTCACCTTCTGCCCCTTCGAGCAAAAACAGCGGCGTAAACGCTGAAACTGTGGTGATCGACGCAACAGCGAGTGGAATAACGAACTGACCGCCGGCAGCCAGCGCCGCTTCCCGGGGTTTCATCCCCCGGGATATGCGTTCCTGAATATCCTGGACGACGACAACGCCATTGTCGACGAGCAAACCCAGAGCAATGATGATTGCGGCGATGGAGACGATCTGCAGCTCTATTTCCAGATAGGACATGGCGACAATTGCGAACGTCACGGTAAACGGCACGATGCAGGCGATCGTAAGGGCGGACCGCATCCCCATGAAAATCAGCATAACGATGATGACGACGGCAAATGTTTGCGCGACATTGAGCAGCGCATCATTGATCGACGCGGTAACCTTGGATTCCTGGTAGGTAGAAAAACGGTAGGAAATGCCGATCGGCCGCGTCGCCTCGAAATTCGTGACTTCTTTCCGGAGTACCCGGCTGATCTTCTGGATGTCCTGTCCGTCATTCATCTGAATGCCGAGCATGATCGCCGGTTGCCCCTGGTAAAAGGCCGGCTTGGTTACGGGCTCCTGGTAACCGCGGCGGACCTGCAGTATATCTTCAAGGCGGACAAAGGTATTGGCGCCCGAAATTGTCGTCAGCACGTTTCGAACGGCGTCGACACTCTTCAGGTCACCGTTCGCCTCGAGGATGAGGGTTGTGCCGCTGGCATCGAAATCACCGGCGGGCAGTATGATGTTCTGGGCCTGCAAATCGTTGAGAACTGTGGTTATCTGGACACCGACGGCCGCCAGTTTCCGGGAGTCGATTTCCAGCCAAATACGCTCTTCCTGTTCGCCGAGCAACGATATCTTGCCAATTCCCTCAAGCGTATGAAGTTGCTTCCTGAGGGCCTTGCCTGAGTCCCTGAGTTCCGCAAATGAAAAACCTTCTCCGGTGACCGCGACCGTGGCGATGACCACGTCGCCATAGTCCGTGTTTACAAACGGACCCCTTGTGCCGTCGGGGAGCTCCGATTCCGCATCCGCCATTTTGTTGCGAATATCCTGGAACACGTCTTCGAGTGAATCTTTCGGGACGGAAGAGTAAAGTTCCAGATTGAGTTGCGCACTGCCGGTGGAAATCAGGACATTGATATCTTCGATTTCTGAAATTTCCCGCGCCGCCCTTTCCAGGGGATCGACAATCAGGTCTTCCATGCGGTCAGGAGCCATTCCCGGGAATTGCGCCGTTACCACTGCCGTTCGGATTGTGATCGAAGGATCTTCCCGTTTGGAGAGCCCGAAATACATCTGGATTCCGAGAAACAGGATACCGACCATAACCAGGATGGTGAGTCTCGATTTGCTAAGGCCAAATTGGGTGAGGAAGTTCATTTGTCCGGCCTAGTTTGCTGCTTCGAGGAGTTTGACTTTCTGGCCGTCGCGCAGGAACGATACACCGGCGGATGCTACGCGATCTCCGGGTTTCAGGCCTTCAACAACGATGATTTCATTTTCCCTGATTCCGCCGATGGTAACCTGGTGGCGTTTGACGGTCTGGGACCCCTCATCAAACAAATAGACATTTGCCGGCGTGCGTGGGTTGGAGCCGCTTCCATTCTCAATCTGCCCGTCCCGGATAAGGGCTGACAGGGGAATGAGGTACCCGTCTCCCGCGGTAATGGGAAGGGCGAAAGAGACTTCCACTGCCATGCCGGCTTTGATCTCGGGATGCGAGCCGACCAGCCTGACAACAACCGGGAATGATGACACCGTGTCAGCCCGCGATCCCAGCTCGCTGACTACGCCTTGAAGGGAAATAGCCGGGTTGTCCGCCAGGCGGATGGTCACCTTTTTTCCAACCGCCAGGCGCGTTGATATGTCATAACTGACGGGAAAACTGACCTCGAATCTTTGCGGACTGTACATCGTGGCAATCGTGGCACCGGCGGCGACAGTCGCAAAGGATTCTGCGGAAACCGAATTTATTATGCCGTCATAAGGGGCGTTCAACTTGGCCTTGGTCAGGTTTTCTTTTGCCGTTTCCAGATCCTTGCCTGCCCTGTCGGCCTGCGCGGCAGCCGTCCGCGCCGAAGTTCGTCCATCATCCACCGAAACCTGCGTCGTGGCGCCTCTCTTAAGCAGGATTTCCAGACGTTCCTGTGTGGCCTTGGCGTTTTCTGCCGAAGCCTGGGTCTGGTCAAGGGAGGCCTGGGCAGCATCAACGGCGAGTTGCAGCGATTTCATGTCCAGTTCAACGAGTGTCTGTCCGGCTGTTACATTCTGTCCGACCTTCAGGTTGAGTTCCTCAAGTCGTCCGGATATTTCAAAGGATAGCGTTGAAATTTCCGACGGTTGCAGGACGCTCGGGTAGCGGCGGAACTCTTCCTTTTGCTGAGTGCGATGACGAATGTTTTCAGTGCGCGGACTGGGGGTTTGGCATCTTTCTTATCGGCCTCGGAATCGCCGCAGGCTGCAGCCAGAATCAGCGCTGAAACGATCATCAGCGAACTTCTTAATTTCGAAAGTATAGCTTTACGTAGTGTCATCGAAATTTATTCACCTCCAGCACTACATTCTTGTAATCTGGAACTCCCTTGCAATCTGGAACCCCTGAATCCGGTCCCGATAATTCAATGGCCCATGATTTCCCAGTAAGCAGGTTTCAGAACTCGGGAAAATCGTAAATCTTCGATCTGATCCCGTGCGAAAAGACACTAATCACAAAGATCCGGCTTGCACAATGATTGATTGCGGCACCTCGGGAGTTTCCCCGGACCTTCGGCAACTCTCCAGGGAAATGAGGGCGGGACACGGGAATTGGCGGTTGAATATTCCGGCATTGTTATACGGGCCGGACTTGTACTATCATCCCATGCATAACAACAAGTTGTTGGAGCCCATATGTCTCAATCCTTTAAAAAACAGTCCTTTAAAACTCAGAGAGATCAACGTGTCAGTTACATCGATCCGGATACACTCGATGCGGAAATGCGCGAAGAGCTCGAACGGTGTGCCACCGAAGGCACCCCGAGACCCGAGAGCCAGGCCATCCGCGCCCATGTTC
>JBPCWG010000305.1:0-13705 GCA_051009705.1 Methyloligellaceae bacterium
GGTTTGCAAACAAACAAAGACAATCTTTCCTTCTCTCTCAAAAACCAGAATTTTGCAGGAAATCAATTTTTAGATTCAGAGGGCACCGGCAATCAGGCGGACTCTGATCTCGATGTAGAAACTGAAAACAACGAAATCAATGATCCGGACCATCTGGAATGGACTGAAACCCAATACATGGCCAAAACCGGTCTGGATATTAGAATCTGATTGGACTTAAGATATGACGATTAATCCAATTGACAGCCTGTCGTCCCTCGGTACGGCCCAGGCGGATAGTGTCAAAATTGCTGATGATTTCGACACTTTTCTCACATTGTTGACAACTCAGTTGCAGAACCAGGATCCACTGGAGCCTCTGGATACCCATCAGATGACTCAGCAACTTGTTGATTTTGCCGGTGTGGAACAATCAATTCAAACCAACAAAAACCTGGAGACCCTGTCGGCCTTATCGGCGTCCAACGTGATAACCAGTGCCGTAGATTATATAGGTAAGATTGCGACGTTCTCCGGTGATCAGTCCCAGCTCAGTGCTGGACTGGCAACATGGTCCTATTCATCACCGGATGAGAGTGCCGAAGCCATATTCACCATCAAAGACGCAAATGGCAATGATGTTTACTCGGAAACACGGGCGCTGGATCAACGTTCCGGCACCTTTAACTGGAATGGAACGACCTCCCAAGGCGGGATCGCGCCGGATGGCCTCTATACACTGAATATAAGTGCGACGAATGCTTCGGGAACCAATTTCTCCGTTTCTACACAGGCTTCGGGACTGGTTGAAGGTGTAGATATGAGCGGTGCGGAACTACAGCTCATTGTCAAAGGCGAACCCATACCGTTCTCTGATGTCTCTTCCGTACTGTTAAAACCGGAAAATTCCGAGGAGGAGACCTCCTAACAAAATTGTCACTCTGCAATCAGCTCGAAATGTCCCTCATCCTTCCAACCAATTGTTAACTTTTAGCCGTTACCAAAGTAAATCTAGTAACAACTGATCTTAGCTATATATTAATCACATTCAGTTAGGGTCTTCTTTGTAAGTATCGCGTAAGTACCGAGAGTAATATGTCTGAAGTAGCCAGACCTAGAGTAAGATATGTCATAGGTCCTGACGGAACACCTCTGACAATTGCAGATTTGCCTCCCACGACAACAAGGAGATGGGTCATCCGCCGAAAAGCGGAAGTCGTCGCTGCTGTCCGTGGGGGTTTGCTGAGTCTGGAAGAAGCTTGTGACCGTTATACACTGACGGTCGAAGAATTCCTTTCCTGGCAAAGATCGATAGACCAGTATGGTCTCGCTGGACTAAGAGCCACGCGCGTCCAGGATTATCGCGAAGCCTAGAAGCTGTAAGTTCCAGTCTTTTTTAGAGTCCGCATTCGGACCCTGTATCCGCTTGTTTGTTGCCGGGCTCCGGCAACCTTCCCCCTTGTATCCGCCATCCGGTAACAGGGCATTCGGCAATTTTTGCCGTTCAATCCGCTTTTTTACGATCTCATTAACTTTGCATTAGCGGGTACCCGGTAATTTTTGCCGGGTGGGTCGTAAAACGAATCAATAATCAGTCAAATCTCGACTTGGACTGAGTTCGCAGTGATCGGCTTGGAATGGGGGAAAAACGTGGAACCGATAGTCCAGTTTATTAGAACTCTAGGAGTTACCCGGATCGCAGCCATGGGTGCCGTGGCCGCCAGTCTGATCGGGTTCTTCATCTACCTGTTGGCTACTCTTTCTCAGCCGCAAATGGCTGTCTTGTTCACCGACCTGCAGTTCGAAGATTCAATTTCCGTCGTTCGCAAGCTGGAAGGCATGGACGTCCCTCATGATGTTCGCCAGGACGGCGCCATTGTCCTCGTTCCAAAGGATCGGGTTCTGCGCCTCAGGATGGAACTCGCAGAAAGCGGCCTGCCATCCGGGGGATCGGTGGGTTATGAAATCTTTGACAAATCAGACAATCTTGGCGCAACGAGTTTTGTTCAGAATATCAATCGCTTAAGGGCCATTGAAGGCGAACTCGCCCGAACTATTCGAGCTCTCGACAAAATTCAGATGGCGCGGGTTCATCTGGTTATTCCGAAACGAAAACTGTTCGCCCAGCAGCGCGCCGAACCTTCAGCTTCGATCGTCATAAAGGCCAGGGGTCGGCTGGAATCCGGACAGATAAAAGCCATTCAGCATCTGGTTGCCTCGGCAGTGGAGGATCTTGCTCCCGGTAAAGTTTCCATTGTTGACGAACGGGGCAAATTACTGGCTACCGGAAGCGGCGACGATGGCACCGGGTTCTCAAATTCGACCAGTGACGAACGCAATCGCATGTTCGAAAACCGCCTGGAATCGCAAATCGAGGAAATAGTCTCAAGCGTCGTTGGACCCGGCCGGGTTCGCGTTTCAGTCACTGCAGAACTCGATTACAATAGAATCACGAAGACATCCGAGACCTTCGATCCCGACGGACAGGTAGTCCGCTCAACCCAGACCCGCCAGGAATCATCGTCGTCCAAACAACCATCTCAGGATGGCTCGGTCTCCGTAGGTAATGAACTCCCTGCCGCCGGAGTCGCGGAAGATACCGGTAATCAGACGGAAGACGCCAACAAGACCGAAGAGACAATCAATTACGAGATATCACGAACAACTGAAACCGAGATAAAGGAAGCGGGACAGATAAAACGCGTTTCTGTCGCCGTCCTCGTCGATGGCAAATACAGCAAGACTGCCGATGGCAAACTTGACTATCAGCCTCGACCGCAAGCCGAACTGGAACAGATAACGCAAATAGTTCGTTCTACAATCGGCTACAGTCAGGAGCGTGGAGACCAGATCCACGTTTCCAATTTACAGTTTGTCGTTACCGAGGAACCCGGCCTGGAGACTGTGGCCGAAGGTGGAATGTTTGACTTTTCCAAACAGGACTACTTCCACATCGCTGAACTTGTCATAACATTGATCGTATCCCTCCTTGTTCTGCTGTTTGTCGTGCGCCCTCTCGTTCGACGAATCCTGACACCTGAGGACATATTGGAGGAAACCGCGCTCCTGGAACTCGATGGTTCCCGGACATCTCAACAAGGTAACGCTCGGTTGACAGATGCCAACGGTCAACCTCTGGCCATTACCGCGGAGGAATCGCAAGCAGCAAATCTTCCTCCAAGTTCCGCAGTTGTCGCACTTCAGAACGCTAAACTTGAGGGAGAAG
This sequence comes from Methyloligellaceae bacterium, assembly GCA_051009705.1. Classification (GTDB taxonomy): domain Bacteria; phylum Pseudomonadota; class Alphaproteobacteria; order Rhizobiales; family CAYWUX01; genus JANQOC01. Next base: position 3,206 of record JBPCWG010000305.1, read on the forward strand.
TTCATAAGCAAGCCATCATGGAAATTGGCGAAATGATTGAGAAACATCCGATGGAAGCGGTTTCCGTCGTTCAAAACTGGATAAATTCGGACGCTGCGTAATTAGGACGACTTAGAAAAAATGGCAGAAGCAACGGCAAACAAGGAAAATCTACCGGCGGTCTCCGACGAGGGCAGTCAAATGCCGCTGACCGGTGCGCAAAGGACTGCGATCTTGCTGCTGTCGCTGGGTGAGAGCTACGGAAAACCCATTTGGGAGAATCTTGATGATCAGGAGCTGGCGCAGGTCTCTGTTGCCATGTCGACACTGGGTACGATTCCCACTGATGCGGTCGAAGGATTAATCGGAGATTTTATTTCCGAGATGGGGCTTTCCGGGGCGATTTTGGGAACGTTTGATTCTACGGAGAGATTATTAACACAATTTCTTCCCAATGAGCGCGTCCACTTGATCATGGAGGAAATTCGCGGCCCCGCCGGACGTAACATGTGGGAAAAATTGTCGAACGTCCAAGCCAATATCCTCGCGAACTATCTGAAAAATGAATATCCGCAGACCATTGCGGTCGTTCTTTCAAAAATTGCGCCGGATCACGCCGCGAATGTTCTCTCTATTTTACCGGAAGAACTGGCTCTCGAAGTTGTTGATCGCATGTTGCGCATGGATTCCGTGCAACGGGAAATCCTGGAAAAAATTGAGCAGACCTTGCGCCGGGAATTTATCTCTAACCTGGCTCAGACCCGGCAGCGGGATGCCCACGAACTCATGGCCGACATTTTCAATAGTTTCGATCGTCAAACCGAAGCACGTTTTATCTCGGCCCTGGAAGAGGAGAACCGGGACAGTGCGGACCGCATCAAATCCCTGATGTTCACGTTTGAAGATCTGATGAAACTCGATGCGTCAAGCTGCCAGACCCTGCTCCGGCATGTGGCAAAAGACGTCCTCGCCTTGTCTATGAAAGGTGCCAATGAATCCGTACGGGAGTTCTTCTACTCGAACATGACCGCCCGGGCTTCGAAAATGCTGCAGGACGAAATTGAAGTCATGGGGCCGGTGCGTCTCAAGGATGTGGACGAAGCTCAGAGTGCAATGATCAACCAGGCCAAAGAACTCGCGAATTCGGGTGACATCATCATCTCCCTTGGCGGTAGTTCAAGTGACGAATTCATTGAATAAGGTGTGAACGATGAACCAGCCCGTGAAATTCATGTTTGAGACCGCCTTCACATCCAAGGATGGACAGGGTTATCAAACTCCAGAAGAAAAAGCGAAAGAAGACCTGCAGGTCGAATTCACTCTGGAGAAGGAAAAGATACGGGCCGAAGCCTTTGAAGAGGGAAGAAAACAGGGCTTGCAAGAGGCCCACGCAACCATTGAAGCAGAAACGCTTGAGTGTACCAAAGCCTTCATGGCCTCCCAGGATTCTTTGGCGCGTCAATGCAGTGATGGCCTGCAAGGGATAAGAAATGAGGCGACGGAAATAGCTCTCTTTTCATCCATGAAACTTGCCGGTGACTTGTTAAGTCACCATCCGCAACTACCGCTGGAACATCTCCTTAAAAATATTTTCGAACAGATCCGCAATCTGTCCCAGGTCCGTATTTCGGTTCCGGAGAAGCTTATCGATTCGTGCCAGAGCCGCATTCAGGAAATGGCCGATCAGTTCGGTTATGAGGGACAAGTTGTCGTTTCCGGGGAGCCGGATATTGCCGTCGGCGACTGCACCATCGAATGGACGGATGGGGGAATCACGCTGGATCGCAGCAAGACAGCTAATCTCATTGAACAAGCGATCTCCCAATCTTTGAACGGGGGCCCCGTTTCCCTGGGATCCAAATTCAGAACAGAGGATCCTGATTACGAACTGACAAATTGCGCCGAATTTGTTCCGGAGAACCAGGCACAGCTGAATCCAGGAGAGTCTCAATGAGTGAAGATCCAAACAACGAAGAAATGAACCTGCAGGAATTTTCCAAGGAAACAAACATGTCCGAAGACGCGTCCGATCCCGGTGATGACATGGCGAGTGGAAGCGATCTGGATCACAAGTCAGCTTCGGATCTGGAGGCCGTTTTCGATATCCCGGTACGCATTCAGGCGATACTCGGACGCACAAGCATGGAAGTCAGCAATCTGCTGAACCTTGAAAAAGGTGATGTAGTTGAACTCGACAGAAAGGTCGGAGAAGCCATCGACATATTCGTCAACAATCGGCTCGTGGCTCGCGGCGAAGTGGTTCTGGTGGACGACCGGCTTGGTGTCACAATGACGGAAATCATTAAGGCTTAGGGACAAGAGCAGTATTGGACCAGCATTTTTGCCGGGTCCGAACCGCAAAAGGGGAAACAAAATGAGACTCATGATTATCGGCTCCTTGCATGGAGAGTTATCGACAGCCAGTAAGATGGCCATTGATCGGGGCGCCAATGTCACCCACGCACCAACCATTGACACGGCGCTGAAAGATCTGCGTGCGGGACAGGGCGCGGACCTGCTGATGATCGACGTATCTTATGATATCGCGACCCTCGTCGAGAACCTGAAGTCGGAACACTTCCATATCCCTGTAATCGCCTGCGGCACGGAACATGATGCCAATGCCGCGGTTGAGGCCATTCGCTCCGGTGCTAAAGAATATATACCCCTTCCCCCGGATGCAGAAATGATTGCCGCGGTTCTTGAAGCCGTTTCCGCCGAGCGAAATGCCTTTATCTATCGTGATGAAAAAATGAAGGAGGTCATGAAACTTGCAGATCAGATTGCAAAATCCGATGCCAGCATTCTCATCACCGGTGAATCAGGAACCGGCAAGGAAGTCATGGCTCGCTACCTACATGAAAAATCTTCCCGTTCAGGCCGGTCGTTTATTTCCCTGAACTGCGCGGCGATCCCCGACAATCTGCTGGAGTCTGAACTCTTTGGGCATGAGAAAGGCGCATTTACCGGCGCTGTTGCCAGGCGCATCGGCAAATTTGAAGAGGCCAATGGCGGCACCCTCCTTCTTGATGAAATATCGGAAATGGATGTCCGCCTGCAGGCGAAACTTTTGCGGGCCATTCAGGAACGGGTCATTGACCGGGTGGGGGGCAACAAACCCGTTGCCGTGGATATACGAATTGTCGCGACATCCAACAGAAACCTCAATGAAGCCGTGAAAGAAGGTACATTCCGTGAGGATCTGCTCTATCGTCTGAACGTTGTGAACCTGAGAATTCCTCCGCTTCGCGAACGGCCCGCAGACATTCTCGAACTCGCCAGCCATTTTGCCAATAAATATAGCGAAGCGAATGGATTGAATCCGCGCAACCTGTCAGCAGAAACTCAGGAAAAGCTCATGGAGAATGCCTGGCGTGGCAATGTCCGGGAACTTGAGAACACGATGCACAGGGCGGTCCTTCTCTCCACAGGCGATGAGATCGGTTGCGACGCCATTCGAACACCCGAAGGCAGTCTTCTGGATCAATCCGTGTCCGCCGCAGACGCTGTGGAAAGGGCCGCCGCCGCCGCGGAAGCCATAACCCAGTCCCTTGTCGGCAAAACCGTTGCCGAAGTTGAAAGAGAACTCATTCTGGAGACCCTGGACCATTGTTTGGGCAACCGGACCCATGCCGCAACAATACTCGGAATTTCCATACGGACATTGCGCAACAAACTGAACCAATACTCGGGCGACGGAATTGAAGTACCGGCGGCCCGGGAAACGCGCATGACGGCTTAAATTTGAACCTGTTCAGGTCGACGGACAAATATTATGAGTGATATCGCTCCTGCTCAAATGACGGATACACCCAACGCCAACGCGAAGGGTGCGGCGAAATTCGGCGGGAAAACCATAAGTGACTGGTTTAATTTCGCGCGTCAAAGCGATATTGCCCTGGCCCTCTGCGTTATCGGCATTCTGGTTGTTCTCATTATGCCGATGCCGGCCATGGCCCTGGATATTCTGCTTGCCATCTCAATTACATTTGCCGTTCTCATACTGATGACGGCCCTGTTTATTCACACACCGCTGGAGTTTTCCGCGTTTCCTACCGTACTTCTGATTGCGACGATGATGCGCCTGGCTCTGAACCTGGCCTCGACGCGCCTGATTTTGAGCGATGGACACGAAGGAACAGATGCTGCGGGAAAAGTCATCGAGGCCTTTGGCAATTTCGTCATGCAAGGCAACTTTGTCATTGGCATCATTGTCTTTGCAATTCTGGTCATCGTAAACTTCATCGTCATCACAAAGGGTTCGGGTCGAATTGCGGAAGTCGCGGCGCGATTTGCACTGGATGCGATGCCGGGCAAGCAAATGGCAATCGATGCCGACTTGTCCGCAGGTCTCATAGATGAGGACGAGGCGAGGGGAAGGCGGAAGAAGCTGGAGGACGAGTCGTCTTTTTTCGGGGCAATGGATGGTGCTTCAAAATTTGTCCGCGGTGATGCCATAGCCGGACTGCTGATTACCTTCATCAATGTTATCGGCGGTATGATTATTGGCGTTGGTCAAAATGATATGAGCATGGCCGATGCCGGTCAGACCTATACATTGCTGACAATCGGCGATGGTTTGGTCAGTCAAATTCCGGCGTTGATTGTCTCGACCGCAGCGGGCCTCCTTGTTTCCAAGGCCGGCGTTGATGGTGCTGCGGAAAAAGCGCTGGTTACCCAGTTCTCGGGCTATCCCAAAGCCCTGGGTATGTCTTCGGGGGTCATGGCAGTCATGGCTCTTCTCCCGGGCATTCCCATGATCCCGTTTATTGCTCTTTCAGCGACCGCCGGCGGCCTCGCCTGGATGGCGCAACAGAATCTGACCACCAAGGCGGCGGAAGAAAAAGAGCGCAAGCAAACCCAGATCGAGGAGGCGAAGCCTAAAGAAGAGCCCATTTCGGAATCCCTCCATATGGATGAGCTACGTCTGGAAATCGGATACGGTCTCCTTCCCCTGATTAAAAATGCGGATGGGAACAATGATCAGCTTACCGACCAGATTAAATCGCTGCGACGGCAACTGGCATCCGACATGGGCTTTGTCATGCCCTCGGTTCGTATTCTCGACAATATGCAACTTGAGCCCAATGACTATGCGATAAAAGTCAAGGAGGTCGAATCCGGCCGCGGATCCCTCTTTCCCGAGAAGCTGATGGCCATGGACCCCAAGGGGGATCAAATCAAGATCCCCGGCATTCACACCATCGAACCGACGTTTGGACTACCGGCAACCTGGATAGACGAAACAGATCGCGATGAAGCCGGCTTCAAGGGCTACACCGTGGTCGATCCGATCACGGTCATATCCACACATTTATCGGAAGTTCTCAAATCCAATATGTCCGAGCTCCTGTCCTATTCGGAAGTTCAGAAACTGCTGGATGAATTGCCGGAAAAACAAAAACAATTGCTGGAAGAGGAAGTTTCGAAAATTATCCCTGTAACGGGCATTCAACGGGTTTTACAGGCCTTGCTCAACGAAAGAGTTTCAATCAGAGACTTGCCAACGATTCTGGAAGGTATTGCCGAGGCCAGCAGCTATACCCAGTCGATACAGCCTATCACCGAGCACGTAAGATCTCGACTGGCCCGTCAAATCTGCGCCAGCTACACCAATGCTTCCGGCTTCCTGCCGCTCATCACCCTGTCACCGAAATGGGAGCACGAATTCCTTGAAGCACTGGTTGGTGAAGGTGATGACCGTCAGCTCGCAATGCCTCCGAGCCGGTTGCAGGAGTTCATTCATGCCACGCGGGAAGCCCTGGAGGAAGCGAGCAAACTGGGAGAATTCCCGGTTATACTAACCAGCCCGGGGGTTCGCCCCTTTGTTCGAACAATCGTCGAACGTTTCCGTTCACAAACACCGGTCCTGTCTCAGAACGAAGTTCATCCCCAGGCCAAGCTGAAAACAATCGGTCAGATTTAGATTGAGTATCTAGTTGCTCTTTTTGGAAGCTGCTGTCTGGCGACCGGATCGGCATTCAAGATCTCCTGCCGCATAACGGGCGATATCGGCTTCCAGTTCTTTTCCGAGCTCCGGCTTCAACTTTACATTATCGCTCTTGATTGTCGTGCGGTCTTCCAGAGGACTAAAATACACCCGGAAGGCAACCAAGCCACGGCGGCCCTTCTTATCCTCTTCGTGGATAGAGATCTCGGCCTCATCTTTTTCGTTTTCCCTGGCTGTTACAGCGAAGAAAACATGCTTTTTCAATCGTGGATTTGTCGGCGAGAACCAACAAGATTTTATACCCCGCCCAACCAGGCTGTAAAGCTGCAGCGGTGTTCCTTTTTTTGTAAGTGTACTGTCGGGAATGACGATCTGACTGGCAATTTTCTTGAGATCAACTTCCGGCAAGGAGAGATTTTCAAGGCCGCTGCTGCAGCCCGTTATCAACACGGTCGCGCCTATAATGGCCGGCCACCGCCAAACTTTTCGAACCCGCATTTTTATTTCGGTTGTCAAGTTTGTTTCTCCAATAACATAAGCTGCCCAAAGCCGAACTGAATTATTGGCTAGTCGCGAAAATTAACAAACTGAAGCGGTAAATCAATCGACAGCCCCTTTACATGCTCTATGACAGCTTGAAGGTCATCACGCTTCTTGCCCGTGATTCGAAGCTCTTCTCCCTGAATTGCCGATTGCACCTTGAGCTTGCTCGTCTTGATCTCCTTGACGATTTTTTTGGCGAGGTCTCTGTCTATACCCTGGCGTATTGTCGCCGTCTGGCGCATGGACTGTCCGGCGGATGGTTCCGGTGTCTGATAGTCTATGACCCCGACATCAATTTTGCGTTTTGCCAGATGGCCCGCCAGCAGTTCGTGCATCTGCCGTAATTTCATATCGTCATCCGCGACGATATTGATCTCCGAATCTTTTCTCTCGATCGTGCAATTTGCACCCTTGAAGTCATAGCGCTGACCCATCTCGCGGATCATGTTGTTGAGCGCGTTGTCGACTTCACTTATGTCTGTCTGGGAAACTATATCAAAAGAAGGCATGGATCTCGTTTAAGGTTCTGACATCTAAGGAATCGTTCGTTCGAACAATCGCAATATATCATCTGGCAAATGATTAGCCAGATCTACCTTCCTGCTGTCAGAATGACTGTGTGAATAAAGCCTCACACAGAGAGCCCATACCCCCGGTGCGAGGGTGGCAAAAAGCGCGGAATTCCGCTGTTAGTGATTGTCCGGCTGCCGAGCGGCTACGAAATGCTCAAGCTCTTGCTGTTCGGATTTCTCACGCGCGAATCGATCACGGGTTGCACCCCGTTCCTCAAGAAGCTCTACTTTTTTGAGATCTTCAAATGAATCGGCGAGTTCGCTACGCGCTTCTTCCAGCTTCGCTTCGAGATCCTTTAGCGAGGCCATCAGATTGTCGCGACGCTGCATAGCAGCCTTGGCAAATGTCGGGTAGGCATAGTGATTAATATCGCTGACACCGGCTTTCTGCTGCTCGACCTCAATTTGCCGATCCAAATCACCGGCCATACGACGGAATTCATCGATCATTGATTCCAGGTCAACGACCTTTTGCTTTTTTTCGTCGACTTCAAATCTTCGCAGTCGGATAAGTGAATCACGTGATTTCATTGCTCGATACCCTCTACACGTTCGAACTCATCTATCGGTTCAAACTATTCTCTCAGTTCAGTTTCTTCGTTCGGCTCAAATTCAACATTTGGCTCAATCTCATCATTCAACAATTGTGCCAACTCTGCATAACTTTGCTGAATGGTGAATTTCTCATCATTTAGCTGCGATAAGAACGCTTCCAGTTGCGGATGATAGTTAATCGCCTTATCAACTTCGGGATTGCTCCCCCGCCTGTAGGCGCCGAGTCGAATTAGTTCTTCCATGTCGGCATAGGTCGACATCAATTGTTTTGCGCGCACAACCACGGGCAGATAATCCGGGTCTACACATTGGGGCATAGTCCTCGAAACGGAGCGAAGAACATTGATAGCTGGAAAGCGTCCTCGTTCTGCAATACTTCTTTCCATTACTATATGACCATCTAAAATTCCTCTAACCGCATCCGCGATTGGCTCATTTTGGTCGTCACCTTCTACCAATACGGTAAACAAACCGGTAACGGCCCCTTTTCCATCCCCAGGTCCGGCCCGCTCTAGCAGTTTCGGTAATTCCGAAAACACACTCGGTGTATATCCCCGGGTGGTCGGGGGTTCTCCACCTGACAAGCCGATTTCCCGTTGGGCCATGGCAAATCGCGTTATGCTGTCGATCATACACAGCACATTCATTTCCCGGTCTCTGAAATATTCCGCCAGTGTGAGGGTCAGATAAGCGGCCTGACGTCGCATCAGCGCCGCCTCATCGGATGTGGCGACAACCACGATGGATTGTGCAAGTCCCTCTTCCCCGAGATTGTCCTCGATAAATTCCTGGACTTCGCGCCCACGCTCGCCAATCAGGCCGATTATTGAAACATTGCAGGCCGTGTTTTTCGCCAACATCGAAAGCAGGACGGATTTGCCGACACCTGAACCTGCAAAAATTCCCATTCTCTGCCCATTGCAACAAGTCAGAAACGTGTTCAGGGTTTTCACGCCCAGATCGATGGGTTCGCCGACACGGGACCTTTCATGTGCCGGCGGCGGTGCACTGCGAATGGCGTAGGCCGCCTCCCCATGAGGTAGGGGCCCCTTTCCATCCAGGGGTTCACCCAGCGCGTTGATGACACGACCGAGCCAGGCCGAAGACGGATAAACAAGATAATTTGACGACTTCACAAAGGCTTTTGCACCTTGCTGCACTCCAATGAGATCGCCAAAAGGAAGGGCAATAGCGCTGTCCTGGGTAAAACCGACAATTTCGCAGAGCACACTGCTCATATGCGGACGAGCGATTTCAAGCCGGGAACCGACTCCCATGGTGAATATTGGACCAACAATTTCAACTGAAAGTCCCTTGACGCTTTTGACACGTCCAAAAACCTCGAACTCGGAAACGGCTTCAATGCGATTGAGGAGCGCCTGCATAATTATTCTCTCTCACCCCCTGCGTACGGACACTGATTTTTCAGTTTGCCCGGGCTGTCCGATGCCTATTTTGAGTGGCAGGCGTTAACCAGACGTAAATGTCCGGTAAATGGAGTCGAAAATGACACAATATTCGTGAAAATTATTTAGAATGTACGCAACGGCTATTGGTCACGGCCTGATTTCTGGTATCTCTTATGTGTTATTGATTCGTTTGAGGAATTTCGGCGATTCCCGCTTATGATGGTTCTGCATCCGTTCTTTATGAACCGATGGTTTCTGTACCAGATGGACTGGGAATTATTCCTCGAGTGAAACGATTGAGTGGGGCATGAGGGGGCTTCTCGTCATAGGCACATTTGTTGTAAATTGCGACATCTCTGGCTGACCTGTTTAAGGACGTACGATTGGGTGAAACTTGGGAATCTTGCTTTGTTTGAATATTGCAAAATTTACAATTGTTCCGGGTTGCTATCACCGCGTTCCACAAACAGGTTTCGTCTCTTTAATTCCAATTCGCGTATTTATAAGTCTGCAGTGCTAAGCCCTTTGTGCGTTGCTGTTCAAGCAACAGCCGGTTTGCGTATCGTATCTGCGTTCCCTGAGTGATGTACGTACGTCCGTTTGAGAATGGGCGCGTTCCGGTGCAGTCACAATTATGTCCTTTTGGTTAAAAAAAATCGTAACTTTCTGTTTAGAAATTAGGATTTATTAACCCTTAGGATTTAATTTTTGTACCGGGAGTTAATCGATTGATTTCTGTGCAGATTCGAAAGAATAGCCAGTTGTCAGTAGTCGGGCGAGAATTGAGAGGCTTAGGATGAGGGTTCTATTAATTGAGGATGATCGCGCAACAGCTCAGAGCATTGAGCTGATGTTGCAATCCGAGGGATTTAATGTCTATGGCACTGATCTCGGTGAGGAAGGTGTCGATCTGGGGAAATTATACGATTACGATATAATTCTATTGGATTTGAACCTGCCGGATATGAGCGGATATGAGGTCTTGAAGACTCTCCGCGTGAGCAAGGTACAAACACCAATCTTAATACTTTCTGGCTTGGCCGGTATAGAAGACAAAGTCCGCGGCCTCGGCTTCGGCGCAGACGATTATTTAACAAAGCCTTTTCACAAGGATGAACTCGTCGCCCGCATTCATGCCATTGTCCGGCGCTCCAAAGGCCACGCCCAATCGGTTATTGCCACGGGCGACTTGAAAGTTAACCTGGATACCAAAACTGTCGAGGTTGCCGGGCAACGCGTACACCTTACGGGCAAAGAGTATCAGATGCTCGAACTCCTCTCATTACGCAAGGGCACAACCCTGACTAAAGAAATGTTTCTCAATCATCTCTACGGTGGGATGGACGAACCCGAATTGAAAATTATCGATGTCTTCATCTGTAAGCTGCGCAAAAAACTCGCAACCGCAACCGGTGGCCAGCATTACATTGAAACAGTCTGGGGTCGTGGCTATGTGCTGAGAGATCCCGATGCGGAAATCGAAGCGGCCTGA
>JBPCWG010000306.1:0-3220 GCA_051009705.1 Methyloligellaceae bacterium
TGAAAGTTCTTATCACCATAGGGAACAGGCATGTTCCAGGTGACGACCGCAGCCTGCGAAGTAAAGCCGCCCTGCTCATAGGCAAAAAGTCCGATGCCGCATACGGCAACCGCACAGCCAACTAATAGTGCTCTCATTTGTTTCATTGTACTCACCCCTTTAGTTCGACCTTCAACTACTCGATCTTTGAACTATGGGGTAGTAATACCAGAAAGAACTATCGTATTTATTTATATATGAGAATACTTGTAAGTAGGATAAACAAATACTTTTTTACTGTTTTGGAATTTAGCTAAAATTGTACAGAACGACGGCACTCAAATTGTTGAAGAAAATAAAACCCCTCACGAACCAGGTATGATCTGGGACATTTCACAATTCTCCGGTAACAATTGAAACCGTTTCAATGGATACGCGGTTGTTATCTCGTCATTTGATTTGGCAAATATAGGGCGATATCAGGAAACGCAATTATCAATACGAGTGCTAGTATCAACAGGAGAAAAAACGGCAGAGAATACCACGCAATCTTCAGAATATTCTCACCGGTAATATTCTGAAGGACAAACAAGTTAAATCCCACGGGAGGTGTGATTTGAGACATCTCAACAACAAGCACCAAATACACACCGAACCAAATTCTATCTATTCCCGAAGCCTCAATCAAAGGTACGATCACTGCAGTCGTCAGAACAACAATTGAAATTCCGTCGAGAAAACAACCCAGCAAAACAAAGAAAACTGTCAGCGCCGCCAACAAGGTAAATTTTGAAAACTGGAAATCGCCAATCCAGGACGCAAGATCCCGTGGCAATCCTGTGAATCCCATCGAAACGGTTAAGAAAGATGCCCCGGCGAGGATTAGCGCAATCATGCACGATGTCCGCGTTGCACTAATCAGGCTGTCGGAAAAAAATTCCCAATTCAACTCACCTGAAAACCACACAAGAAGCAAAGATAGTAATACACCAACTGCCGCCGCATCTGTTGGCGAGGCAATACCTGTATATATGGAGCCGATGATCCCGAATATCAGTAACAAGATTGGAATCAGTAATTTTGATCTCGCGAACATGTCTCCTAAAGACAGTCTCGACTCGGGTGCGGCCAATCGACTCTGTTTGTTGAATTTCGACCATAGAGCGACATAAGTCATAAACAGAGCAAGGACCAAGATACCCGGCCCCACGCCCGCAAGAAACAGGCGAGCGATGGATTCCTCGGTTGCAACACCATATACGATGAGTATTAGCGAAGGCGGGATCAACAATCCAAGTGTACCGGAACCAGCAAGAGTTCCGATGATCATGCTATCCTTGTATCCTCTTTGCTTAAGTTCCGGGATCGACATTTTACCTACGGTCGCACATGTGACTGCCGAAGAACCCGAAACAGCAGCAAATACACCACAACCGACAATATTGACATGTAAAAGGGAACCAGGTAGCCGAGCCAGCCACGGGGCCAGACCATCGAATAGATCTTTGGAAAGCCTTGACCGGAATAGAATTTCACCGACCCATATGAACATTGGCAATGCGGCAAGGGACCAGGAGTTACTATTGCCCCATACGGTCGTTGCCAGAATGCTACCTACCGGACCGTCCGTGAATAGGACCATTCCCAGAAAACCCACCATTAGAAGAGAAATGGCGACCCACACTCCGCTGGCCAAAAGACCGAAGAGGACGAAAACAAGGACTATGCTGTAGAGGGCCTGATCCATTTACTTATCGACCACGCTCAAATCACCGGATAGATCCAAAGAATTTTCGCGCGAATGTATCAACGTCAAGACAAACTTGTCGGCAAAAGCAATGGCGAGAATGATCAATCCTATGGCCATGGACATTTGCGGTATCCAAATCGGTACCGCGATTATTCCCGGTGACAAGTCTCCATATTTCCAGGACTCGTGCACGAGATTCACAGACCACCAGGAGCAGTAACTCGTTATCGCCGCTCCAATAAAGCTGCTCCAGAGTTCAGTGTAAACTCTGTGATTTGGACTCAATTTTTCTATGATAAGTTCAACACGAATATGATCACCGGATTTGAGGGCTGATGCTGCGGCCAAAAATGAGGCTGAAGCCAAAAAATAGCCCGCGAAATCTGCATAGGACGGTAACACCAAACCGATGGCACTTCCTGAAAAGAGAAAAAACAGGCGATCAACAATATTGAAGCAAACCTGAAGTGAAACTGTCATGCAGATCGCGAGGATAAAACATGCAGCGACTATTCCGCTCCACTTATATAATTTGTCCAGATAATCCCGCATGACATTTCTCGTAAGCATCATGAGCTGCTGGAATTTCCAGCAGCCCGATGTTTTACTTTTTATATTCTTTGATGATGTCTTTGCCGTTGGAACCGGCCTTGGAAAGCCACTCATCAACCATGGTCTGACCGACACCAACCAGTGCTGATTTCAGCCCATCTGAAGGTTTCGAGACATGGATACCATTGGCCGCAAGACCTTCGGTTTTCGTCTTCGTTTCCATGCGTGAAGCTGACCAGCCACGGGCTTCCGCTTCCCTGGACGCTGTCAGAACAGAGGCCTGGGTATCTTTGTCAAGACCCTCGAAAACGGACTTGTTCATCACAACAATGTTCTTCGGCAACCAGGCCTGAACATCATAGTAGTGGGAAAGGTAATCCCAGGCTTTCGAATTGTAACCCGTCGAAGGCGAGGTAACCATTGCATCAACCCGGCCCGTTGAAAAGGCCTGAGAAAGGTCAGCAACTTCAACCTGCGTCGGAACCGCTTTCAGAAGCTGCGCCAGACGTTCCGTAGCACTATTGTAGGCACGGAATTTAAGACCAGCCATTTCCGAAGCAACGGGCACCGGCTTGTTCGCATAAAGACCCTGAGGCGGCCAAGGCACCGCATAAAGGACTTTCAGACCCTGCTTGTCCAGAAGGCGTTCAACTGACGGACGGGCAACCGACCAGAGTTTCTCTGCGTCTTCATAGCTGTCCGCAAGAAACGGAATTGAATCAAGCGCGAAGATCGGATCTTCGTTCGAAAGACGCGAAAGAAGAAACTCCCCAATCGGAACCTGACCGCTGCGAACCGCGTTCTTGATGTCAGGATGCTTGAACAGGGAACCGGATGGGTGAACCTTGATGGTCACCGAACCACTGGTCCGTTTCTGAAGATCCTGGGCGAAGGCCACATGATTAAGGGTGTGAAAGTTCTTATCACCATAGGGAACAG
>JBPCWG010000307.1:0-2806 GCA_051009705.1 Methyloligellaceae bacterium
GCAGTCTTGAGGGTGACGGCATTGTAATGCGAGCTGCGGCCTTGAAGTTCATCTGCCGTGCCGTCAACGATCACTCGACCCTGGTCAATAACAACGGCACGGCTGCAGACGGCTTCCACTTCTTCCAGAATATGTGTCGAGATTATGATGGCTTTCTCTTTGGCCATCGTTGAAATGAGCTCCCTCACAAGATGCTTCTGGTTGGGATCGAGGCCATCGGTGGGTTCATCCAAAATGAGTACATCGGGATCATTCAAAATAGCCTGTGCCAGTCCCACCCGGCGTTTGAAGCCTTTCGATAGTGTATCGATGACCTGATTGTAAACAGGTTCCAAGCCTGTCTTGGCCACGGAGTCGGCAATTCGATCCGCCCGGATACTTTTATCGATCCCGTGGATATCGGCGATAAAATTGAGAAAGGAGTGTGGAGTCATGTCCGAATAGAGCGGCGCCCCTTCGGGAAGGTATCCAATCCTTCGCTTCGCCTCGATCGGTTCTTTGACAATATCAAACCCGCAAATCTCCGCAGTCCCGGAATCCGGTGTCAGAAAGCCGGTGATCATTTTCATTGTCGTTGATTTACCCGCGCCATTGGGACCGAGGAAGCCGAGGACTTCTCCCTTTTGGACGTCTAGCGAAATGTCTTTAACGGCATGAATCTCGCCAAATTTCTTTTCCAAATTCTGCGCGCTAATGAGAACAGTCATTGCAGCCCTCCCAAATTGAGTGGTCCAACTTGTTTTTGATTGGTATTCGAGGCAGTCAAATCGCGATGATTCCGGGACCACGAAACCAACGACGATTGTGTATATCGAAATTATGGGTCAGATAAGGCTACTGCAACCCGGATCATCTCCGAAATTTCAGCAACAATTATCATATCTCGCAGGCGAATTAATCGTTTTGGAGAAAAATTTCAAGATCTTAAGACTAAATTTTAGCAGTCTGCAGGTGAGGACCACCTCCAGCAAGCTCTCGCCGGACCCGTTTTCGCAGATTCCAGCGATGTGTATTCGTTATCGGCTATACCTTTCCCTGGGCTCCAGCCTGAACTCCACTCAAGCGACGCGACAACCGGAGACTTAAGCAATCCCCGCCCCGGGCTTTTATCTCCGGACTAAAACAATTGTCCGTAATTCTGGAACCTGAGCTAAATTCATACTGAAACGCGGATTCCCAGAGTCGAAAAAATTACGTCGTACTGAGCGCTTTGCCCAACAGGACCTGACATTGTTCCAGATCTTTAATTGCTGTCTTCAGAAGTTTCAGATTTGGACCACTCAGACCGGGCATAATTGAAACGGATTGCGATCGAACTCCCGCGTCGGAATTCTGTTTTATCTGCTGCTTGTGCTTTACCGCTGATTGGGCGGCTTCAGAAGCCAGATCGGGAATATCCGGTGATTGATCCAATTGATCACCGTCGGCGCCGTCTTGCCAGCAGGCCTTCACATAACCGACCCCCTGGTTTTTGATCAATTTCTGGACACCCTTTATCGTATAGCCATCGCCCTTGAGCAGGTGATAAATACCCTTGAGAAGCTCAATATCCTCCGGGCGGTAATAACGTCTGCCACCCCCGCGTTTCATCGGTTTGAGCTGAGTAAATTTACCTTCCCAAAATCTCAGTACGTGTTTAGGAATATCCAATTCAGCAGCCACTTCGCTGATTGTTCTAAAGGCCTCATTTGATTTTTGCACGACCACCCCCAGGTCCACATGCCGCAATTCTATGGTTCTACAGGTTTCGACTCCGATAAAGCGCTGTTGATACGATCTTTCATGATATTACTTGCACGAAAAACCAGGACGCGCCGCGGCGTAATAGGTACCTCTTCGCCGGTTTTCGGATTACGTCCCATGCGCTCATTTTTCTCCCGTATTCCAAATGAGCCGAAGGATGAAAGTTTGACAGATTCGCCTTTTTCAAGACTGCCTGTTATTTCTCGCAGCACCATCTCAACGAGATCAGCAGACTCATTGCGGGGTAAGCCCACTTTCTGGACAACGGCCTCTGCTAGATCAGCCCGTGTCAGCGTTTTACCCGCCATTTCTATCGATCTCCCTCTCAATTCACCTTCTCAGTATGCTAGGGAAAGGCGCTTGTGAGGTCAAACGGTTTATCGTGCAAAGTGCTGATTTTACAAATTAATCTTGATTTATTGACACAGAATCCAAGGTCTGTTGAAAAAATCCAATGGAAATTGGGATAAATGGCCTTACAATTATGGAAATTGTAAATTGTCAGGGGGTTGATGTTGACCCGGGCGGTGGCGTCAAGTTTGATTCATGCAGCTGATCGCTTGCATATCTGACCGGTTTCGATGCTACCAACGCACCAGAACCGCCCCCCATGTAAATCCCCCGCCCATGGCTTCCATCAACACGAGATCGCCTTTTTTGATACGCCCGTCCTTGATCGCAATATCCAGAGCCAGGGGGATAGATGCCGCAGATGTGTTGCCATGCTTGTCGACGGTGATGACAATCTTTTCAGGCAGGAGACCAATTTTGCGGGCGGTCCCGTCAAGGATGCGTTTATTGGCCTGGTGGGGTACGAACCAGTCGATCTGTTCGACATCCAGACCGGCTATTTCTAGGGTTTCTTCGATAACGCCGGATATCTTGGAAACCGCATGCCGGAAAACTTCACGACCGTTCATCCGCAAATAGCCGGCGGACTGGGTGGTCGAGGGTCCTCCATCGACATAGAGTTTATCCCGGTAGCGGCCATCAGAACGCAGACGCGAGGCGATAATGCCTTCATTGTTGGCCGCTTCATCTGGCTCCTCGGCGCGGACAACAA
>JBPCWG010000308.1:0-5724 GCA_051009705.1 Methyloligellaceae bacterium
CAGATCGCCGCCAACGAAAAGGGCGTTCAGGAACTACGCAAAATGGTTACACAATTTGGTCTTGATGTTGTCCATTCCTATATGGATCACGTTCAGGACAATGCCGAGGAATGTGTACGGCGTGTCATCGACGCTTTGCATGACTCCGAATACGCCTATGAAACGGATCAGGGGGCGCACATCAGAGTCAATATCTCGGTCGATCATGAACGCCGCGAAGCCACCGTTGACTTTACCGGTACATCGGAACAGCAGGAATCAAATTTCAATGCACCGGAACCGGTGACCCGGGCTGCGGTTCTCTATTGTTTTCGGCTGATGGTCGATGGCGACATACCCATGAATGCGGGTTGTCTGCGCCCGATCAATATCGTGATTCCCGACGGCAGCATGCTCAAGCCCCGCTACCCTGCCGCCGTTGTGGCGGGCAATGTCGAAACCAGCCAGCACATAACAAATACCCTGCTGGCGGCCCTAGGTGCGATGGCGAACAGTCAGGGGTCAATGAATAATCTGACTTTCGGAAACGACAAATATCAATATTATGAAACTATATGTTCCGGCTCGCCTGCGGGACCCGGTTTTTCGGGTACTGATGCCGTTCAGGTTCATATGACGAATTCCCGGTTGACGGATCCTGAAATTCTTGAATTTCGTTACCCGGTCATCCTCGAGGACTTTCACATCAGGGAAGAAATCGAAAGTGATGATCCCTGGAAATCCGGTCGCGGAACCTACCGGCAAATTCGATTTCTCGAAGAAATGAATTGTGCAATTTTGTCGTCTCACAGAAAAATACCGCCACGGGGCCTGAATGGCGGGTCTGACGGCAAGTGCGGTCGGACACTGGTGAAACGATTGAACGGTGATATTGAAGAGCTGGAGGGATGCGACCA
Organism: Methyloligellaceae bacterium; assembly: GCA_051009705.1. Taxonomy (GTDB): domain Bacteria; phylum Pseudomonadota; class Alphaproteobacteria; order Rhizobiales; family CAYWUX01; genus JANQOC01. The sequence continues at coordinate 897 of JBPCWG010000308.1, forward strand.
GACAACGCTCAAGGCTGGTGAATCGGTTATTGTGGAAACCCCCATTGCAGGCAATTGCGGGAATTCCGAGTAATGAGATCGCAAATAACCGGTCAGACGCGATAGTACCTGCAACTGTATTTTGGTATTAGACATTCCCGGATTTATTGACTAAGCCTATCAGGCAAAACACAACCGAGCAGGGATGAGAACCGAATGTCGGACGGACTGAATCGCGAAGAACTTCTGAATAATCTACAACAACTCGGGGACGAAAACGACGAAGTTGTTGTCGCTGCCGCTAAATCGATACACAGCGCTCTGGTAGCGGCTGATCTGAACTGGGATGATCTCCTGGTTCCCGAAGAAGTCGAAACCGATGACGAAGAAGACGATTATGATGTGGATGCTGAGCCACCCCAGCCCGAGACATCTATTGATAACGCGGAGGCGCAGAAGCTAATCGAAAAGTTGCGTCAGCGTCCGGAGGTTTCAAGTGAGCTTCGTGCGGAACTCGACGGTTATCTCGAGGATATCAAAGAAGGCATTTTCGATGATGCCGACCGCAGATATGTCCGTGCGCTCTACAACCGGCTGAAAAGCTAGTCCGGATATAAGTTATTGCACATTATTGCGATGTGGCGGGTCCAAATAAATCGTACAGCGCTCGGGCAATTTCTCCTTCGAGGGGAAAAGACAGCATACCCAGGACGGAGTAACCAAGCAGCCAGGGCATGAGATAAAACCGGACCATATAAAAAAACCAGGCGACAAACAGCGGCACGACCAGCGGTATCAGAAATGAGGGTGTGATCGGTTTAAAAATCTTCAAAATCGGATTGGTGACCCGCACAAAAAACTTCATAAAGAAAAAGTCGCTGTCTTCCGGCAGGAATAAGTTCATTGCGGACCTCCCGATCAAAGTCCACATGATCGTACCCAATGTATAATCAATTATGAGGACCCATAAGGGAAATGCCTGGAAAGTATGTTCCATGTCTCGAGATCCGACCCTTGTTTGCAAACTCACCGGAAATAAAAAGGGGCAGAGCTGATGCTCTGCCCCAATTCAATAATTTAATCAAATCAGTTCGATTCTGAAAGGATCGTTTTTCCAGATGGAATTCGAACTTCGTCGACCATTTTCTGTGTTTCCTCATCAGGTTCAGCGGTCATCAGGGAGACAACCACCATGGAGATCAGGCTGACAGCCATGCCGATAATGCCAAATCTCAGATGATCAAGTTCAAGAATTGGTGAGCCACCGGTTCTGAGATAGTACAGATAGAGGGCACCAGATCCAAAACCGAGGACCATACCTGCTATCGCTCCAGCACGGTTCGCTCGTTTCCACCAGACTCCGAGGACAAGTGGGAAGAACAGTCCTGAACAGGCGAAGCAGAACGCCCAGGCCACAGCCCCGAGAATACCTGTGAGCTTCAGGCTGGCGACAAAGGCCCCGGCTGCCCCGATGATTATCAGAAGGGCTCGAGCAACAAGGAGACGAACACGCGTATCCGCTTTCGGATCAATGATCTTGTAATAGAGATCATGACTAAGCGCATTGGCGATCGCTAGCAGCAACCCGTCAGCCGTTGACATGGCTGCCGCCATACCGCCAGCTGCCACCAGGCCGGAAATCACAAAGGGTAGACCTGCTATCTCCGGAGTTGCCAGCACCACAATATCCGGTCGCATGAAGAACTCGTTGATCTGTAAGATCCCGTCCTTGTTGCTGTCAGATATTGCCAGCATACCCACAGCACTCCATTTCTGGATCCAGTCGAGCGCCTGAACATCGGCTACAGCCTTGCCAATAATACCGGTCGCGAGATTGGGGTCAAAGATCTGCAGCTTCGTCAGCGTTGCCAGAGCCGGTGCCGTGAAGTACAGCAGGAAGATGAAGAACAGTGACCAGGCCACTGATTTCCGTGCTGCACGTACCGACGGTGTCGTGAAGTAGCGCATGAGAATATGCGGCAGAGACGCCGTTCCCGCCATCATACATATCGCGAGGCTCGCGAATTTCCAGCTTGAGAGGCCTTCACCAGGGGCGTTGTGCAGGGTCGTTAGAACCCGGACACCCGGAAAGGATTCCGTTGCTTTCGTGCCAACACCGAGCGTAGCTTCCAGTTCACCGATTCTCATGACGGCATCACCGTAAGAGAAGTGGGGAATTAGTCCGAAGCCCTGTTTATTGGACATCCAGATAACCGGTACAAGGTAGGCAATGATGAGCACAATATACTGGGCCACCTGGGTCCAGGTCACAGCGCGCATTCCACCCAGCATTGAGCACAGCAGAATACCCAGAAGACCGAACCAGACGCCGACTTCAAAAGGAATTTGCAGGGCCCGGGCAGCGATTGTTCCCGTAGCGTTAATCTGAGCCGTCACGTAGGTAAAGGATGCGACCACCAGAATGATAACGGCACAGAAGCGAGCGAGATTGCCGCCGTAGCGGGAGCCAACGAAATCGGGAACCGTATAGCATCCAAACTTACGCAGATAAGGTGCCATAAGGGCCGCGACGAGTACATAACCGCCGGTCCATCCGACGACGAACGCCAGATAGCCGTGGCCGCCAAAGTAGATACCACCAGCAAGCGCGACAAAGGACGCGCCGGACATCCAGTCTGCCGCTGTTGCCATGCCGTTGAAGACCGGTGGAACCTGACGACCCGCGACATAATAGGCACCAACTTCCATGGTCCTCGATAGCCAGCCAATGGCCGCATAAATGAAGATCGTAAACGCGACAAAGAGAATCCCGATTGTTTCACCACTGACGCCAACCTGCTCCAGGATGGCCATGAGTAAAACAAAAACTATAAAACCGCCGGTATAGAGACCGTAGATTTTAGGTAGATTGGATATAAAATCACCTTTCATCAGTTATCCCTCTCCAGCTGCGGACCACCATCGTCCTCGTTATCACCTGCAAACCCAAATTCTTCATCAATAGCGTCCTGCCGCCAATTCAGGAAAAAGATGAGTATGACAAAAATTACTAGCGAACCTTGAACGGCCATGTAGTACCCGACTGGAAAGCCGAGGAATGACAAGCCATTCAAATCCTTCGCAAACCAGTGAATGACAATTGAGAATATGAACCATAAAGCCAGAACGAGTATCATCAGACTTCTGGTTTTTTCCCAATGGCGTTCCCTGGCTTCAGAATCGTTCTGAGACATGGGTTACCTCCCGATTTGATCTTGCAGAGATCGACTGTTAAGGTCCGTTTGACCTCCACTTTAAAAATACCCACTCCAGAAGTAGACAACAATGTCGAAACAGCGCTTCTTTCTTATACTTTCGGTGCATTTTATGCATTTTTCTAAGACTAAAGTAGATAGGCATGCCCTTGAAAAACTTTGGTGAAGCCCTAAGGCAACTTTGGCCGACATTGACGATTCGGTTTCGCAAAAAACCCATAACAACTGCCGAAGAACTCGTGGAATTTATTCAGACCCGCGCCGCTTACGTTGCGCAAACTTCTTTATATGGTTATCTGAAGACCCGTATGGGAACAAAGTTCGTCAAAGTGTTTCAGGACGATGAATTTGCCCCGTCACTCGCCCATGCGAAATGGCGCGTCTATGGAATTTGTCTCTCGGACCTCACGGTTTTTTGCGTCGCAACAACTTTTAAAGACATACAGACAAAAAAGACGGATTGTGAAGACTTTGCGCGCCTCTGTTTTGAGCAGGCGACTCTTCAGGGATTCGATGACCCGGACTATCATTCTGTCCGAGATCAGAGTCGTGCAGAGTTCGAGGATCGATTGCCGCATGTGAATTGGCAGGAGGCGCCTGAGGGAGAAAAAGCATTCACCGAAAGCCCGGAAGGTGTGGTGGAATTTGCCCCGATTATCAAAGAGTTTAAAGAATTGGATAAGGAAATCGTCATCAATTCCACGCGTTTCAGGTGGCGCGATGTGCGCGATCAGCTACGCAGGAGAATAGATGGCCTGTCTGTTCATCAAGACTGGATCGAACGAGAGCCATCCGATCCTAGCGGTATCTGAACAAAGCGCATTGATGGCTGAATATCCGACCGCTTTAGCCTGGCAGGGGAACAGCTTTTCAAAATGGAGGCACTTTGCGCCAGGTCAAAGACCCAGACGTCCTACATTGATAGATATTGAGCGACTTTGCTATACGGACGGACGACAGGTCGAATATGAAACAATCTCAGAACATAAACGCGACACCTTTGATTTCGTTGCACGCAGCGGTACTCGACACCGAAACCACGGGATTGCGTGTCAGTGAAGATCGCATCGTCCAAATTGGAGGTGTGCTTATCGAAGGCATGGGGATCGACGAGGAAAACGTGCTGGACGTTCTGGTCAATCCGGGCATACCGATTGCTGAGGCCAGCTCTAAAATTCACGGTATCTACGACCAGGATGTCGAAGACATCGGAAGATTTTCAAGTGTTGTCGAGAAGCTGAATACGTTCCTGCAAGATCGAATACTCATCGGACACAATATCGGCTTTGATATTGCCGTCCTCGAAAAGGAATTTGAGCGCGCTGGACAATATTGGCAGGAAATCCTTTACCTCGATACGATGATATTGGCACGCACCGCAAATCCACATCTTCCCGATTACAGCCTGGAAAGCCTGTCGACCTGGCTGGAGATAGATATTCGAAACCGGCACACGGCTCTCGGAGACGCACAGGCAACGGCAGAGATATTTCTCGGTCTTGTTCCTCATCTCAAGAGCAGGGGCGTTCGAACGCTGGCCGAAGCTTATTCAAAATCGGCAGAGGCCAGTGAAATCATTGAATCACATTTGAAATCAGGTTGGAAACCGCCGCTATCCGAACAGGCTGGCGACC
>JBPCWG010000309.1:0-4020 GCA_051009705.1 Methyloligellaceae bacterium
GATCCGGTTCTTTTTCAACCACACCCAGAATGGGGAGCTGGGCTTCACCTAACTTAACTTGATCACCCACCGACAAATCGAGCCGTTCAAGAACCATCGGCTCGACAAGTACTCCCGGTTCGCCAGCTAGTTTATTTGACAGGGATTCACCGCTCCTCAGGCGAACAGTTCCGAACAGCGGATAAGCGATATCCACCGCTTTCAAATCCACGAGTGAATTTTTCCTTCCGTCCGCAGTCCGGACCATGGCGCGCATGGTCATGACCTCGCTGACGGTTCCCTGACTGTTGAGAAAATTGCGTTCCCGTTCATTCGCCTGGCGGTGGATCAGCCGTACCGCGATATCGCCCCCGAGAATGAGCTGGCCTTCACGCGCCAGACTGCTTTTCAGTGCCTGGGCTGCGGTTCCGACAGCCCCGATTGCGGCCACACCCAGCGCCACACACGCGACAAAAATGTAAAATCCCTGGAAACCGCCGCGCAATTCTCTTAAGGACAACTTCAGAAGAAGGGAAAAGCGGCCTCCTCCCAGGCTTGGAATCACAGACTGTCGGTCGGCAATTGTCACTCGGCACCAACCATTTCGGCGGATTGAGCGGGGATGATTTGCCCGTCATCCATATTGATCACACGTGGACTGCGGTCCGCCAGATTGATGTCGTGGGTGACCAGGATAAGCGTTGCGCCATGGCGATCCTGCAGATCAAAAATCAGATCCATAACCTGATGACTCGTATTGCCGTCCAGGTTCCCGGTCGGTTCATCGGCGAGAAGAATTTTCGGACGCGGCGCAATGGCCCGGGCAAGGGCGACACGCTGCTGTTCACCTCCCGATAATTGTGCCGGGAAATGATCATGGCGATGGGAAAGGCCGACATCGGCCAGGGCGCGCTCCGCAATCTCAAGGGCGTCTTCCTGCCCCAGAAACTCCATGGTCAGGGCAACATTTTCAATCGCCGTCATGGTCGGTACGAGATGAAAACTCTGAAACACGATGCCGATATTCTGTCCGCGGATCCGCGCCAGTTCATCTTCGCTGAGTTGCGTAAAATCCTGTCCGACGATTTCGACAAGACCCGAGGTCGCCTGTTCGAGGCCGGCCATGATCATCAGCAGCGAAGTCTTGCCTGAACCGCTCGGCCCGACAATGCCCAGGGCCTCGCCATCGCCGATATCCAGATTAATTCCTTTCAGGATATCGACATTGCCCGCACGGCTGGCTAGCGTCAGGTGCACATTATCAAGATGTACAAGGGGTTGAGGATCAGCTGCGTTCATCAGGCCTTGTCCCGTACAGGTTGAATGTCATGTAAAATTCCCCGATCCGGCAGGCAGCCCCGCAAACAGTCCGGCAGGGTGTCGTTGAAATTTCTACCAAGATCAGTTTTCATAATTCGATCCACATCCGGACCTATGATAGAGAGAATCGAAAACCATCAGACCGGTTGTATTTTGGTTAGCTAAGACCCAGAATCAATATTCCAAGCCCAATTCGCATGAAAATCGTAAATTAAGTAGGAACTCCATAAACTGACCTGCATTGAGTAAATGATAGATAGAATACGTCAAATGTTAAAATTCGGATTTTCACCGCTGTTACTGTTGCTCCTGGTCTTGCCATTGATATGGCCGGATGCCGCCAGTGCACAAAATGTCTCCCTGAAACCCGACAAGCCTATACGTATCGTGGCCTATGGTGACAGTTTGACCGCCGGCTACCGGTTGCCTCAGGATCAGGCATTTCCTGTGCGGTTAGAAAAAGCCCTGCGAAAACGGGGATATAACGTTATTGTGATGAACTCCGGCGTTTCAGGGGATACCGCAGCAGCCGGACTGGAGCGACTGCAATGGTCACTGCCGCAAAAACTGGATGCGGTGATCCTCGAACTCGGAGCCAACGATGCCCTGCGCGGTTTATCTCCGGCCGTCACAAAGCATGCTCTGGAGGAAATCATAAAACAACTGAAGAACCGCAATGCGGAAGTGCTGATTGCCGGCATGCAGTCTCCTAGAGGCTACGGCCCCGAATATGCCAAAGCCTTTGCCTCCATTTTTCCGACCCTGGCAGAAAAATACGGACTTATTCACTATCCGTTCTTTTTGAAAGGCGTGGCCCTGCGACCGGAACTGAATCTGTCCGATGGCATGCATCCAAATAAGAAGGGCGTCGAAGTCCTTGTCGAAAACATTCTGCCCAGTGTCGAAAACCTGATCCGGCGCGTTCAGGATAAGAAATTGAAAGAAGCGTCCGGACCGGGATAAGAAATTAAGATTATGCCGCGCCTGTTCACAGGGATCAGTCTTCCCGATCCGATCAAACATCGTCTGCACCTGCTCTGCCAGGGTTTGCCCAATGCCAGATGGGTCGATGAAGACGACCTGCATCTGACTTTGCGCTTTATTGGCGATGTGGAAGCGTCTGACGCTGAGGAAATCGCCACGGCCCTCACCCAGATCAAGCATGCTCCGTTTCAGCTCGTACTGGAAGGTCTGGATGTGTTTGGCGGCCGCAAGCCGCGCACCATCTGGGCCGACATTCGATCCTGCAGCTCCCTGAACGCGCTGCAGCTCGCTCAGGAAAACCTGATATCCGGTCTCGGTTTCCCGCCGGAACAGCGAAAATTTGTCCCCCATATAACGCTGGCACGGCTGAAGACCGGCACCAAACCGGATCGGGTTGCGGCCTATATGGAAACAAACGGATTTTTTGCAGACCTCTCTTTCAACGTCGAGGCATTCGCCCTGTTCTCGGCCAAACCCGGTCGTGGCGGTGGTCCCTATGTGGTCGAGCAGGAATATGTTTTGGACGCGGGTAGATAGTCCCGAAAATTCAAACCCGAACAGGCAATATTGGTGACGCCTATTTGCCCAGCGCAGTGCGACAATGATCCAGAAGTCCTGCACTGGCCGATTCTATGAGATCCAGAACATGTTCGAAACCTTCCGAACCTCCGTAGTAGGGGTCTGGAACCTCCGTTTCCATGGAGGCGGATGAAAACTCAAGAAACAGGCGAACCTTGTGATGATCTGAAACATCCAGGATAGTTTGGATTTCAATCAGATTGCTTTCATCCATGGCCAAGATCAAATCGCTATTGTCGAGCAGCTGACGCGTCACTTGTTGTGCTCTTTGCCTGGAAATATCCCGTCCCCGCGACAGACTTGCCTGCTGTGCCCGTTCGTCCGGCGGATTGCCCACATGCCAGTGCCCGGTGCCTGCGGACTCGATGGTCAATGCATTATCCAGATCTGCAACGGCCGCGACCTGGCGAAAGGTACCTTCGGCCATAGAGGAACGACAGATATTGCCGAGACAGACAAAAAGTATGTTGAGAGAGTTATCGGACGATGGCTCCAAATTGAAACTCCCTGTGCCAGCTCGATCAATTGGGAATCCTGCCAGGAAAGGATTCGAATGTCAAAAATGGATATTCGTTTGGCGACCATCCTTAACCCGAGCTTGAGTTAGTAAGCCAGGAGCAGGGGTGAAGAAAAGATAAAGTGCTTCGGCCGGAACTATCAGCGACTATCGCCGAAGAATGGTGTCTCAATCCGGATTTTGGAATCCGTATTCAAAGACCGGATGGCGGCAGGTTTGTTCGAAATCGACGAATGCTGCGCCGGCCCCCGATAATATTTACTCCGGATAATCTGTTCACTCAATTGTTGTGCGCCGTTGGAAACTTCCTGCATTTCGTCGAACCGGATGATCAGATAATTGCTGCGGACCGTGCGTGCTGCCTGTCGATCACGGATCATATTCTCGGCAAGCCGGGCATTTTGATCTTGCAGCCTGTCACCTGAGATATTCGAACTTTTACCAGCCAGCTTCACCTGGCCCTGCTCCGGTAGCGGCTTGCCGGTTGCATAAAAATGATGGCGGGAGCGTTCTGCAACGGTCCATGGCTCCGGCTTGCACCGGCAACTCGCAACAAATTTTTTGCGATAAAGATAGGCATTGGCGAGGTGTCGGTATTTCTGACCGGCCAAGCTACGCATGTGGTCGATCGAGGAACCGGG
>JBPCWG010000310.1:0-4745 GCA_051009705.1 Methyloligellaceae bacterium
TTTTCAATCGTATTCAAGACCGCAAGACCGCATGCACATGCCGTGGCATGGGCCATGTAAGTATGGCTTTGCATCAGGGCACCTGAACCTTGATCGATAGTTTCGGCGAGTCCCGGCTTCAAGACAACCGCACCGATGGGCTGGTATCCACCTCCAAGTCCCTTGGCCAATGTGACCATGTCAGGAATTATGTCATCCTTTTCACAGGCAAATAGATATCCGGTTCGCCCCATGCCGCACATAACTTCATCGAGAACCAACAGGACACCATATCGATCGCATATTTCGCGGATACGGGCGAAATATCCCCGGGTTGGCGGCATGGCCCCAAGACTGGACCCTGACACGGTTTCAGCAAAAAATGCCGCAACTTTTTCAGGACCGATTCGGAGAATTTGATCTTCGAGGTCCTTTGCTGCCAGTTCCGAATAGTCTTCCTCGCTGAGAGAACCCTGAAACCGATAAGCATTGCAGGGAGCAATATGACTGACATTGGAAAGGCTCGGACCGTTTTGTAGAAGGGGCTCGTAAGGTTTGCGACGGGCTACATGGTGGCCGAGTGCGAGAGCCCCCATCGTCGTTCCATGATAGGATTGCCGACGGGCTATGTAGTGCGTACGCTCCGCATCGCCGCGCTCGACATGAATTTGCCGACACAGTTTTATCGCCGCTTCAATGGCTTCGGATCCGCCCGAAACAAACATCACGCGACCGTCCCCGGCAGGGGATTTCTCAATCAGGGTTTCTGCGAGACGCTCCGCCGGTTCGTTGCTGAAAAATCCTGTATGGGCAAAGGCGAGTTTGTTTACCTGATTGACAATAGCTTGCTGAATATCCGCGTGGCCGTGGCCCAGACAGGAAACGGCGGCACCTCCGGAAGCGTCCAAATATTGCTTTCCATCCTGGTCGAACAAATAGGGGCCTTCCCCTCTTACGGCGAGGGGATAGTCGTGAGCGGTTTGTCGATGAAGAATATTTGATTTCATGGTTCTGATCGCTGTCGAACAGTATCGGAGAATTGAGAACGGTGGCGGAGTCCAATAATTTATAGAAATTGCAAATTTCTAGTTCAAATGTCATCCCCGGCAGTTTCTGCAAAATATTCGATGAACTTTAACTAAGGCCGAATGCGAGGGGATGTAAAGTCAATTCTGTCGGTTAGGCCTGATCCGCAAAACGTTGGCTTCGATCGACGATTTTCGGATCAGGACGGCCGACCACTGTTTTGTCTTTTCCATCATAATCAATTTGAGAAAGCACAAAGCGCAGGGCATTGATCCGTCCCCGGCGCTTGTCGTTGGTCCGGACAATCGTCCACGGTGTCTGGCGCGTATGGGTTCGACGGAAAATGTCGTTCTTGGCTTCTGTATAGGATTCCCAAAGCGGAATTGAGCGGATATCGATTGAACTCAACTTCCAGTGTTTGAGGGGGTCGTGACGGCGGCGATGAAAGCGCTGCAACTGCATTTCCTGGCCTATCGTCAACCAGAATTTGAAGAGTCGAAATCCATCACGGACCAGGCTCTTTTCAAAAGCCGGAACCTCTTCAAAAAATTTGTCCTGTTGTTCCTTTGTGCAGAATTTCATCACGCGTTCGACACCGGCCCGGTTGTACCAGGATCTGTCAAAGAAGGTCATTTCACCGGTTGTCGGAAAATGCGAGATATAGCGCTGAAAATACCATTGCCCTTGTTCCCGGTCGGATGGCTTGGGCAGGGCAACGACATCAAAATGTCGGGAATTCATATGCTGAACAAACCTTTTTATCGTACCGCCCTTGCCTGCCGCATCCCGGCCCTCAAATAATATGATGAGTCTTTCCCCTTGCTGCTGCAAACAGGCCTGCATTTTGTTAAGTTCAATCTGCAGGCTGAGGAGTTCTTTCTCATAGGCCCGGCGTTTCATTCTGCGGTCATAAGGGTATCCGCCACTGCCGATGGCCCCTTCCTCGATCACCTCCGGGAGTTTTGGATTGTCGATATCAAAATCGATGATCTGACCATTGATATTCAATCTTGTTCTGGATGATTTGGTGGTTTTGGACATTTGGATAACCGGACCCACGGGATTGTTGGTATACTGCACGTCGTTATTGATGCGATTAGCCTTGAATTGCAATCATCTTTTTGCTCGTGAACGAGAATTGTGGGCAAGTTTGAATTCAAAATGGGGGATCGTTTTGCAGAAGAACAGATTTGGCCGCACCGGCTTGCAGATTTCGCGCATTGTTATGGGAACGGGCAATGTGGGCGGATTGTTCACCGATTCCGGCAAAGGAACAGAGCAGTTTTCCGTCGTGAAGCAGGGGCTGTCCGCCGGGATTAACTGGATTGATACGGCACCGCAATATGGAGACAAAAATTCTGAACGCAATCTTGGAAAAGTCTTGCGTCAAATGGATGAGATACCTCATGTTTCAACGAAGGTTCGGCTCGAACAGGAAGATCTGGGCAACATTCCCGCAGCCATTGAGCGTAGCCTGCGTTCCAGTCTGGAGCGATTGCAATTAAACAAAGTCGCTTTGCTACAACTCCACAATGACCTTAGTGACCAGCCGGGGAAACGAAATCTGGCGGTTCATCACATTTTTAGGGAAGGCGGCGTCCTTGAAGGAATGGAAAACCTGCACCAATTGGGATTGACAGACTACATCGGTTTCACGGCAAAGGGACAAAGCGAGGCTTGTCTTGAGGTCGCCAGATCGGGAATGTTTGATACCGCCCAGGTCTACTACAATATGCTCAATCCGAGTGCGGGACAGGATATGCCGAAAAAGTGGACAGGACAGGATTTTCAAAATCTCATTGGAGCCTGTCAGAGCCATGACATGGGTGTAATGGCGATCAGGGTGCTCGCAGCCGGTGTTCTCGCTTCTGACAATCGCACGGGGCGGGAAAGCGTGCTGACGGAAAACACCTGCCTTGATGAGGAGGAGAGAAAGGCGCAGGCCCTCTTTCAAACCCTCCATTCCCGTCGATCCCAGGTACATCTGGCGTTACAGTTTGCCCTTTCTCACGAAGGTGTTTCCTGTGCCATTGTCGGCATCTCGGAGACGAAGCATCTGACCGAAGCGGTGGCAGCACTGACAGCTCCTCCACTTGATGCACATGAATTCGAGCAACTGCGCAGGCTTTACGAGTCCGACTTCAGGTCTTGATCAACGAAGTTGCTGTTGACTCTGGGCCACCGGTCGGGTGCTCCGCCATTGGAGAAACTTTTCAAAAAGTAGATTCATTTCCTTTGTGTTGGCAATTTCCGCAGAAATGCCACTCTCACTGAGGAAACGGCTGAACTCATCCTTTAACTGGTTGGCATTGCTGGGCGTAGGGACTGCTATTGGATTTTTGTCCAGCCACTCCTGTGCTGGCTGAAAGCGTGTCCATCCCGGAACCTGTGCCGCGAGGTTGACTTCCTTCCACTTCGGATGAAATCCCGGTTGTTTTAAAAGCTCAAATTTGGAAAAAAAGGCGTCCACGAATTTAGCTACTTTCTGATAACGTTCATGAGATTCCGGCCAGTTGAATACAGCAAGAACATTACCTGCAGCTATTGTTGGAATCTCAACTCCTTCGGGAACCAGGTTTGGGTAGTCTTCACTGGTGAACTTTGAAGGCAGATAAACATCCTGAACTTCACTGCCGTAGGGGACCGGCAGCAAATGAAGGCCGTCTTCTTTCTTGATGCGAACGACCGGACGCGCAGGTTTGCCAAGAACATTGAAGTGGGCGTGGATTTCTCCCTTTTTCATCTTGGCAATGGCGCGAGACGTATCTTCGTTGATCAGATTGGCGTTAATTCCCAGTCGCCGGAATAGCAGTGTGCCGACAACGGATGACCCCGTTCCCTTGGCATTTATACTGACGGTCTTACCTTCGAGGTCTTGAAGACTTTTGATTTCCTTACGGGCGACAACGTGCACCTCTTCTGGAAACATGAGGGTGATATAGCGTATGCGATTACGAATGGAATTATAGCGGGGATCATCTTTGAGATATTCAAGGATATCTGTCTGTACGAAACCGACATCTACGCCTCTCAGGTAGAGAATATCCCAGAGGTTCTGAACTTTGCCACGCGCGATAATGGGAATGATGCGCATTTCTTCGAACTGCTCGCCGGAATCGAGCAATGTGGACAGGTTATGGGCTGCGACCATGAACGGGCCACCAATATTCCGGATGGTCATTATGGAGACGGTACCGGCATTGGCATCGGCTTTATTCTGGTTTTTCAGCAGGTCTGTGACCTGAACATCATTGCTTTTTTGACGCGTACTGGCCTGCGCTAAACGGATGGTACCGGTTTTTTTTGAAGTTGCAGCTGACGATTCTATGTTTTGAATTTCAGTGGGCGGTATCTGGGCGTGACCCAGACTTACAGTCGAAACTAGTATCGCGGCGGAAATTGCCGCTGTTGTAAATCTCATCATCTCGGTCTCTCCAATAATAAACTCCCAAAATCGACCCCTTGAATACGGATCGACCCCCCTAGGAAAGTCCGAGCAAACCCAATGAAATCACGACAAACAGTTTATTCCGGTGCGATCACAAAGTGCGGACACCCGTGATCAGGCTGGAAGTACAAAAATCCCATTCACACAAAATAATCAGTTCTGGTTTTACCAAACAATTTAGCGCACCTGGATAAGCAACCGAAAACCTAGGTTGTTCATCAACAGACGATATAGTCGAAAAGTGTAGATATTTTGGCAGTAAAAACAGAACCAGAGACGCTTTTATCGTCTC
>JBPCWG010000311.1:0-4423 GCA_051009705.1 Methyloligellaceae bacterium
CGGGAAACCGATGAAACGGAAGCGTCCTTCGCCAACGAGTTTGTCCAGGTTCATCAGGCTTTCCATATGGGTGAAGCCCATTTCCCGGCAGACAATGTGGACCTCAAACTGGTGCTTGCCCGGTCGACCCGGCATCACGGCGTCAACCCCGAAGCTGTAGACTCCGCGGTTGCCGAGCCATTCGGTGGATTCTCGGGTCAGACCCGAAAAATCAGTCATGTAGGCAGGGGTGCCATAAGTGCGGTTATGGTGTCCGAGATTTATGAGAACCGTATCTTTTGCCTGAACCTTGACGCCGGCGGCTTCTTCAGCTTCTTCCAACATCTCGGCTGTGATGTCCGATTTTGGCGGCAGGTGGGAGAAGTCGAGACATACGGCTTCGGTGAAGAACTTTTCCAAAGGCATTTGGTCGATGGTCTCTGCATTGGGATCGGGATCGAAATGACAGGGGGCATCCACATGGGTTCCAGCGTGATCACCCATGGTGATGTAGGTTGTGGCGGCTGAAAATTTGATCCCCTCTGCCTCGCGAACTTCCTGGTGGGTCCCATAGGGAACCATAGTGATGGGGGGATGAGTCACAATGCGATCCATTTTGTGGTAGATATCGCGCGTGAGATCAACGAGTCTCATAAATTCCTCCAGATTGTCTTTCCCGTCTCCGGGTTACGTCTATAATAGTTTTGCCTGCAATCAGGACCAGCGGTTACGGCTTAAAGGCAATTCGGGGTGAATTCCGAAAGAGGCACGCCGTTGCATAGCCTGAAATAGCAGTTCGCCAGTTAAAATAGACATTTTGGTCCCAGTTGCAATCAAGAAGACAAAAAAACATGATTGTGGGACATATGGGTTTTAAGGACGATCGAACCATTCGGGAAAAACAGCCAAGTCAGGATGAGAAAAACATGAAAATTGGAATTTGCGGAACCGGCCGAATGGGATCGGCAATGGGACTTCACCTCATGGAGAGCGGGCATGAGGTCCACTGCTGGAACCGAACGCCGGAAAACGCCGCGCCCCTTACCGAAAAAGGTGCGGTACTTGAGGATAATCCGTCGCAACTGGCAGCGAACGTGGACGTCATTATTTCGATACTGCTCAATGATGAATCTCTACAGACTCTTTATCATGGGAACAACGGGCTGCTGTCGGAAGATCTGACGGGCAAGGGAATCATTGAGATGAGCACTGTCCGACCGGAGACAATTCGCGACCTCGGTGAAAGTGCTCTCGCCAAAGGTGCTGCGTTCATTGAGTGTCCTGTCAGTGGAACAGTCGGCCCGGCGCGGGAAGGAAAACTCTTTGGACTTGCCGGAGGCAACAAGGAGCACTTTGACCAGCTCTCTCCTGTTTTGGACAGTCTGTGTCGCCGGTTTGAGTATGTTGGCTCACTGGGGGCCGGAGCCCATATGAAACTTGCTGTTAATCTGCCGCTTATTGTTTACTGGCAGGCGCTGGGCGAAGCCATGTCCCTTGCTGATGCCGCCGGCATTGACCTTGATCTCGCCGCCTCAATTCTATCGGATACGTCAGGCACGGCAAAAGCGGGTCCGGCACGTATTCCAAGTATTGTCAGTTCCGTCAGAGGGGAAATTCCCGATGGCGTGATGTTCACAATTGCCGGCATGGCAAAGGATCTCGGACTTATGATCGAGACAGCGGAGAGTAATGGATTTTCAGCACCGGCAGCCGCGGCAGCGCGGAACACATACAACGAAGCCACCGAAGATGGCTGGGGACACCGGGACGGCACCCTGGCAGCAGCCTGGCGAATTCTGGCTAACCGCAGTTGATCGTCGCCAGGGCAGGTCGAAAGTAATTCTCGGTATTTTCCGAAACTCGTGCGGCTTTGGGACAGAGATGGTCATCCCTGTCCCTTTGTTTCGTCAGACCATGTATTATGACGGGCTGAAGACGGCGCGCTGTTCGTCGAGCCAGGTCTCAAGAGACCGGGGTTCGTGTCCCGTAAGCTTTTGCACCCAGTCCGTTTCTCCGGCCATGCCGCCCTTGGCTACAAATCCCATAAGCGCCGCCTGGTGAGCGATGGCCCAGTCGGGCATGCCCTTTTCTTCAAGCGCTTTTTTGAAATTTTCCGCCGGGACCTGCATGTAATCGATGGAGCGGCCAAAGACCTGGGACATCGCTTCAACCGTCTGCCCCATAGTGACTGCTTTGCCAGCTATGTAATAAACCTGACCGTCATGGCCGGATCCAGTTAGCATTTCTGCGGCACATTCCCCGACATCCGCGGGATGGATCATGGAGATCGTGGTTTCTTGCGGAAGCGCCGTGATGAGTTTGTTCTGTGCTGCGATAGGCGGTGCCATATTCAGCAGATTGTTCATGAAAAAGTTCGGCCGGTTGATCGTCCAGTTCAGCCCGCTCTCTTTTAGATAATTTTCGACCGCATAGTGCTGCTGCAGAATTTCCGAAGGCGAGTCTGCTGTTATGCCTTTTTCCGATCCCGTGGAAAGCACAACGCGCTGAACGCCGGCTTTTTTGGCAGCATCAATAGCGCCTTTTTCCATTTCTTCAAGCTTGGGGCTGTGGCCGCATAGGAGATAGAGCGTATCGGCACCGGCGAATGCCTGCTCCAGGCTCGCGGGATCAGAAAGATCCCCGGTAACCAATTCAACGTCGGTTCCAAGCTTGGCGCGCGCCGCTTCCTGATCCCGGACCAGACATTTAAATGCGGTACCCTTGTTTTTTAGAGCTGCGACAACCTGGCTTCCGGTTGTTCCTGTACCACCGGTAACAACTATCATTTTATCCTCCTAAACCTTCGTACTGAATTTGCTTTCTCAAATCGTCCCTGGATCAAAACATTCAAAATCAATTGTCCTTGCTGGCGAGCGATGCGGGCTCAAATAAAGGGGTATGAAAACCTGTGGTTGACCGACTTCAAATATATCTTTCATCCACGTGCAGGTCCGCTTCGTCAGATCCCGTCCGCTTGTCAAAGGCCGGGAAATCGCAATACGGGCCACTCGCTTGCCCAAGATAAACCTTCCGGGACTTTACCCCAGGACTCGTCTCCTTTGTTTGAGCGGGTCTGACGGGCAGATAAGAAGGTTACGCAATCGATTGCATAATCTGACAACTGCGTCAATGTGAGAACGTAAGGAAATGGGGAGACAGAAGGCAAATTCGCCTGGCGAAACTCCTAATTGCCCATGGGAAACTGGGTCTTTTGAGTAGATCACCGGGGTAATAAGTCCCGATATTCAGGGAAAAACGGTTATTTGGACCGTACCTGGTCGAAAATTTCTGATTTCTGGCCTAAACTCGCAAGTGAGTCGTTTGTGAGGAGCCCCAACATGGAATTTGGGCCGATCACGAAAATATGTTGCGTTCATTTCGAATTCCGTGGCTTGTCTTGAGTCTAAACCCGAAATTCGGAGCGAGTAATCATTTGATTTTGCCAATATGTAACTCGTCTGAGCCATCGAACCGAATGCTATTCGTAATGCGTCATCTGTTGATGAATCTCGGCACCAAACTGCAAGTGAGACATGAGCACAATGACGTTTTCTCCGAATTCACAATCACAGGACTTACAATCTGATGCGTCGGTTGCCTTTCCGCCGCCAATTGCCTCTCTCAATGAAAAAGGCCAGATTTCGTCTGATGAGGTTGAGCTGGCACGGGATTTTTACGGCGATGTCGTTCAGTCGGGCCTGATGCCCCGATTGATCCCAGACCTTGTTGCAACTATTCCGCAATTTGATGTGGATCCGGAAATCCAGGCATCCGCATCCCTGAAGGTGCGAGGCATTTTTTCTCTGCTGAATGCCATTGACGAACGGCTCCTGGCAACAGTGTGTGCCCTGATCCTTGAAATGAAACTGGCCAATGACGGGCAAACCATAAATGTCGAGGAAGTCGGTCGCCGGATCATGGGTTACGACCAACCGCAAGCGAACCAGGCGGCGGGTGCGGCCCTGTTGCGGGCATCTCTGTGGATCATTCGGTTCGGTTATCAGAATCCGACAATATTTCGCAGGCTGCTTGAGGAGCGTGCCGAAGTGACGAGTGTCTCTCTCCCCAGGCAACAGAACTAGGGTTCACGTCGGTTCGAATATTTCGTTTATCCCGGACCCTTCCACCCGCATCGCCTCGTTGTCGGAATGTTTGTTGCTGCGCGAGTTCTCCTCGGGGAGCCGGTCGAATTAAAAACACTAATTGTCAGTTTCAGACGGAAAGGGGTAAGAGGACATTGATTTGACTCAAACTCGCGATTATTTGTTGATCTTCGATTTTGATGGCGTCCTTGCCGACAGTGAAGTACTCGCCAATATCGTACTCGCAGCCTGGGTCACAGAACTCGGGTTACCGACGACTCTCGAAGAGTCCTACGAACGTTATATGGGCAAGCGCGCGCCTGAAGTTATCGCCGCCGTCGAAAATGAACTCGGTATCAAAC
>JBPCWG010000312.1:0-5209 GCA_051009705.1 Methyloligellaceae bacterium
AACATGGATATCTATCACAGGGACGCCAATCTGCGCTTGGATGAACGGGAGCTTTCAAAACAATTCGGCATTAGCCGGACACCTTTGAGAGAAGCCCTGGCCCGTCTTGATCAGGAAGGGCTGGTGAAAATTGTCCCCCGACGCGGTGTCTTTATTGTCCGCAAATCGAAAATGGAAATTCTGGAGATGATCACCGTCTGGGCGGCGCTTGAAAGCATGGCGGCCCGGTTGATCACTGAGAATGCCAGCGATGGCGATATAAAAACGCTCAGGGACATGTTTTCTACTTTCGACGGCGAAAGGGTACGGGCGCAGCTCGATGAATATTCCGATACCAATATCAGGTTTCATCAGTCGATCCTCAATCTTTCAAAGAATGAGCTTTTAAAGAAGACCGCTGGCAGCCTGTTCATGCATGTGCGCGCTATTCGTGCTGCGACCATTGCCGATGATGACCGCGCGGACCGGTCTATCGTTGACCACATGCATATAATTGAAGCCCTTGAACAACGCCAAACTGACAAAGCCGAAATTCTCGTTCGGCAACATACTTTGAACCTTAGGGCCCATGTTGAGCAAAAGCTTAATTTCCCCGAGGAATAAACCAACACAATCGATGATCCCAGGAGTATAACCATGTCCACGACCGCTGATGACACACTGAAACAGAAAACCCGCGATGATTCCATTATTTCGGGCGGCCACCTCGTGGCCAAAGCTCTTAAGAACGAGGGTGTCGACACCATCTTCACTCTATGTGGCGGACACATTATCGATATCTATGATGGCTGTGTCGATGAGGGTATCCGCATTGTCGATGTGCGCCATGAACAGGTTGCCGCTCATGCAGCGGACGGCTACGCCCGCCAGACGGGTAAACTCGGATGTGTCGTCACCACTGCCGGTCCGGGTTGCACAAATGCGGCGACCGGCGTCGCTACGGCCTTCCGCTCTGAAAGCCCGATCCTTCATATCGGTGGTCAGGGAGCTTTGACCCAGCACAAGCAAGGCTCGCTCCAGGATCTTCCCCATGTTGACATGATGGCGCCGATCACGAAATTTTCCGCCGGAGTCCGTTCCACCGAACGCATAGCCGACATGATCTCGATGGCTGCACGGGAATGCTTTGCCGGTGCCTACGGTCCGTCCTATCTGGAAATTCCACGGGATGTTCTCGATAAGGAAATTCCCCTTGAGACGGCACGTATTCCGGAAGCCGGCCACTATCGGGCATCCTCCAAATCCATCGGTGATCCCGCCGACATCGAACGGCTCGCCGACATTCTCGTTAATGCCGAGCGCCCGGCAATCCTCCTGGGCCAGCAGGTATTTCTGTCCCGCGGCCACGAGGCGGCAATCGATCTTGTCCGTCAGCTCGATATTCCAACCTATCTGAACGGTGCCGGCCGCGGTCTGCTGCCACCGGGTGATCCGCATCACTTCAACCGCACGCGGCGCACCGCCTTCGACAAGGCCGATGTGATCGTTATCGTTGGCACACCTTTTGATTTCCGAATGGGATATGGCAAGCGCATCCGCAACGAGGCAACCCTGGTTCAAATTGACCTGGACTATCGCACGGTCGGTAAAAACCGTGACATTTCACTCGGACTGGCAGGTGATCCCGGCGCCATTCTGAAAGCCGTCGGCGAAGCCGTCACCGGCCGCATCGACAAATCGAAACAGGCAACACGTCAGGAATGGATGCAAACCCTGCGGGCTGAGGAAATTGAAAAAACAGAAAAACTGATGCCCTTGTTCATGTCGGACAATCAACCCATCCACCCTTACCGGGTGGCCTGGGAAATCAACGAATTTCTGACTGACGACACGATTTACATCGGCGACGGCGGCGATGTTGTGACCATCAGTGCCCAGGCCGTGCAACCGCGGGGTCCCGGCAACTGGATGGACCCCGGCGCCCTTGGCAGCCTTGGTGTCGGAACCGGATTTTCCCTGGCCGCTAAACTGGCGCATCCAAACAAGGAAGTGCTCTGCTACTATGGCGACGGCTCCTTTGGCATGACGGCTTTCGATATGGAAACAGCCAACCGCTTCAATGCTCCTTATCTCGCCGTGATCGGCAACAATTCCGCTATGAACCAGATCCGTTATGGTCAGCTTGCAAAATATGGAGAGCAGCGCGGCAATGTCGGCAACCTGCTTGGTGATGTCCCATTCTCCAAATTCGCGGAAATGCTCGGAGGTTATGGAGAAGAAGTCCGCGACCCCAATGAAATCGGAGCGGCCCTTTTGCGCGGCCGTGAGGCGGTTCAACGTGACGGACGCTCGGCGGTTATCAATATCTGGGTCGATCCTCGCGAGTTCGCTCCGGGAACAAAAGCCCAGACCATGTACAAATAAGAAATTCAACCAGACAATCGACAACCCGTTAAGCAGACGAGGACAAAATGACTAAAGCTCTCGAAGGTGTCCGTATTCTTGACATGACACACGTGCAATCCGGACCGACCTGTACCCAGCTCCTGGGATGGTTCGGCGCCGACGTTATCAAGGTGGAACGACCCGGTGTCGGAGATGCAACGCGGGGTCAGCTGCGTGACATACCGGACGTGGACAGTCTCTATTTCACCATGCTCAATCACAATAAGCGCAGCATTACCCTGAACACCAAATCAGACAAGGGCCGTGAAATTTTCATCAAACTCGTAAAAGAATGCGATGTACTGGTGGAGAATTTTGCCCCCGGGGCCCTGGATCGAATGGGTTTTTCCTGGGAGGTGATCCAGGAACTCAATCCGCGCATGATCTATGCCTCGGTCAAAGGATTTGGCCCCGGCCCTTACGAAGACTGCAAGGTTTATGAAAATGTCGCCCAGTGCGCCGGAGGCTCAGCTTCGACAACCGGCTTTCTCGATGGACCGCCATTGGTGACCGGTGCGCAAATTGGCGACTCGGGAACCGGGCTGCACCTTGCCCTGGGTATTGTAACAGCGCTTTTTCACCGCGAGAAATCGGGTCGCGGACAGCGGGTCATGGCCGCTATGCAAGATGGCGTTATCAATCTCTGTCGCGTCAAGCTCCGGGATCAGCAAAGGTTGGAACATGGCCCCCTCAAAGAATATAGCCAGTATGGCCAGAACATACCTTTTGGCAAGGCAACGCCCCGCGCGGGCAATGATTCCGGTGGCGGCCAGCCGGGCTGGATTCTGAAATGCAAGGGTTACGAATCCGATCCCGACGCTTATGTCTATTTCATAACGCAGGCCCCGGTCTGGAAAAATATCTGCGATGCCATTGGCAAACCGGAATGGAAAGACGATCCGGAATATGCCACGCCCGATGCGCGCCTGGATAAACTCACCCATATCTTCGAGACTATCGAGGAGTGGACAAAATCCAAAACAAAGTTCGAAGTCATGGAAATTTGCAATCCGCTCAACATTCCCGTGGGACCTATCCTTTCCATGAAGGAGATTGCAGAGGAGCCGTCCCTGCGCGAGACAGGCACAATCGTCGAAGTGGATCATCCCGAACGGGGATCCTACCTGACCGTTGGCAATCCCATCAAGCTGTCGGACTCACCCGCCGACGTCGTCCGCTCCCCGCTGCTTGGCGAACATACGGACGAGGTCCTGAGCGACGTCCTTGGATTGAGCAAAGAAGAGATCGAGGCGGCACGATCGGACAGCGCCATTTGATCTCTCGGTTTACCCGGTTATCGTGGGCAACACGATATCCGGGTTTCCGGAGTAAAATTCTCATCCCCTTGTCCTGTTCCTGCTTGGCTATATGGCGCAGACTTACCGGCTCGGGATTATCCGGATACCGGAGTGAGGAATCAAGATTTCTTCCGGATTGGATAAGGCTTCGACAACTTCCACATCGGTCCATTGGTCTGGCGGCCATTGCTTTGTTTCTCGGTGTCGCCGCTGCCAGCGCCCATTTCAAAGCCAATGTCGGCAATCAGCTCATTCATATCGAACACCTGGAGACCGGATTAAGATTATTTATCCGGACGCAACTGCCGGACAACAAGGTTGTCGATGAACCGTCGGAAGAAGACCTTGACCGTATGAACATTCCCCGAGAGCCAGGGGGAACAGATCGTCCAGGTGCAGGTCGCCCAGGCGAAAGCCACAATAATCGCCACACACCTGAATTATTTTACAGTCTGGAAGAAGCCGAAGAAGCGGCACCTGTGTTCGCCGCAATTTTTGCAGACGGAATTCAATTGCGTGTCAATGATGCCGTCCCGGATTTCGAGATAGAAAATTCCCGCATCTACGCGCGCCATCGTGAACCACCATTTGGGACACTTGCCGCGGCCAAGGAATCTTTCCAATCCCCAACGGCATCCGCAGATCTGACTAATTCGTATCGTGGTGCTTTGGTCTTTGATCTCATACTGTTTTATCCCATGTCTGATTCGAATGATCGATTTGAGTATTATTCCAGTTTTCAGGGTGAAAAATCCGGACAGACTATAATCAACGATCACGGCCCGTCGGGAATGACGGTTTATGCCTATACCGACAGGCTGACCCAACCTATTTTGATCAATCCCTCTCTTACCCGCACGGCCATCACCTTCGTGACAGCGGGATGGTCACATATCCTGAGCGGAATTGATCACATCCTGTATTTGCTGATGTTGGTTGTCGGCGCTGCTGCCCTGGGCCGATTGGCGATCTGGGTGACGGGCTTTACCATCGGCCATACGATCACTCTGATCATTGGCACGTTCGGTTTTGTCCCAGGATTTGCCTGGTTCTTTCCCTCGGTCGAGATCCTGATTGCCCTCTCCATCATCTATACCGGATTGGCCGCCATCTATGGAAATCGGGAAAGTATCACCTTCTTGCTGACGGTTGTTGTGGGCCTGGTTCACGGACTGGGATTTTCAACAGCGCTGTCTGATTTGCTGGAGACCAGCGGTCCGGATCTTATGAGCCGCCTGCTCTTTTTCAATCTTGGTATCGAACTCGGTCAACTCGTCATTGTTGGCCTGTCGTTTCCACTGCTGCAGATCCTGCGACGACAATCAGAATTCATTGAGCACTACGGAAACAGGATTATCGTCTACCCGGTCGTCGCCATCGCGGTATTCTGGACCGTGAACCGCTTCCTGGATCTTCTCAACTTTTACTCTTGATCTTTACTCTTGAGCCTGGAAAGCCCGAACCCCGATTGGCCGAACCTGGAATAGCTCTGTTCCAATGCCCTGTATCCAACAATTCGTATCCAG
>JBPCWG010000313.1:0-2592 GCA_051009705.1 Methyloligellaceae bacterium
AGATTGTCTGATATTTAAATTTCAAATCACGGGCGATATGGCAATGACCGACGTATTGTCCTGATAGGGTTCCCGGGCGGCATCGACGGCTTCAAGGATGGCGGCGACCACCTGCCGGCTTCCGGACTGCCCATATTCTTCCACGATTTTTTCAATTTCGTTCGGTTCAAGTGTCTGGATGCCGTCACTGGCGATCAGGATCCAGTCCTGCTCCTGCAGGAGCATCGCTTGATCCCTGAGTTGAATCAGATCTATCTGCGAGCCTGTCAGTGCGGAGCGAAGATGATGCCGTTGCGGATGTTTTACCGCCTCTTCCCGGTCCATTTTCCCTTGGTCCACAAGTTTGTCCAATACCGGGGCCATGGAATGGTCTTCGTTGAGTTGCCAGAGTAAATTGTCGCGGTAAATGTACAGTATCGAGTCACCGACACTGATCCATCTCATTCCGGATGAATCGAAAAGAACACCGAGGAATGTGCACCCCATGCCATCCAGCGCGGCGTGACTCTGAATGCGTTCTGCAATGGCATGATTGCATGCCGCCAGGGCCGCAGCCATTCTTTCCTGAGGCAATCCGTTCGTTCCCTTGTAGGCTGCCATAAAGCTTCGGCAGGCCAGCGCACTGGCTTCTGCCCCGCCGACATGACCGCCCATTCCATCGGCTAGCACGGCGAGCAGTTCTCCCGAATCCCCGATTTCAATGATATCATCTGCTCGCGAAACAGGGTCTCCTGCAATGGTGACATCACAGAAGTCTTCCTGATAATCCCTGGCGCCCTGAATAGCGTTGTGCGCTACATCAAACTTCGATGTCATTTCCTCAATTCTGACCAGTCAAACTCTTTTCCGCAAAATGGAACGAAGACCACTCTCGTTCGACCCATTGTGATGATATCCATCGCTTTCAGCTGAACAGCCGATGTGGGTTTAGTTTCGTTTACCCAGACAACATTTGTTTTTGTCAAATTTGGTACGAACAGAAAATTTCGATCTTCTGAATCGTAACGTATGAAGGCCTGTTCCTCTGCGGAAATTGAATCATCACCGAAATCCAGCCTGATATGCTGGTTCGGCGCCCAGCCAATCGAATTGTTACCTTCGATAATGGGGCGATAGCTGCCCAGTCCGGGTCCATCGACGATCACCAGCCACCCGACAACGGGTTCCTGAAAAAAATCCGTTTCCGGAATTTCCGGCCGGCCACGTACCCGTTGCGTGTTCTGGGCAGCGGGCGGAATTTCAGGCTCAGGAGCGCCGGCCCCATTTTGAGCCATGGGATCCGATTCAATTCCGGCGACGGAAGATTCGGCCTGTTCGCTCAGGGAAGCGGCGAGGGATTCAACCCTGGTTTCTTCTGATTCAATGTCAAATCCATCCCGGCGACCGTCATTCCCCAAAGCGGCATCGACAGCATTCAAGGCGTCCTGCAGCAGACTTGTTCGCCCGGAACGGTTCTTCCGGTTCACGATTTGTGTTTGTTCCAGTTCGTCGTCTTTTTGCTCGTCCATAGACATTTGGTTCTCCAAAGTTGCCAACCCCACCGAGGATTGTTTCAAACTGCAATTTTTTCCCGGGATGTATGAATCTCCGAAACTTCCTGTACTTCATGGTCAAATTTCAGCATGACGTTTCCAAGTTCTATGATGTCGCCATGGAAAAGTTCTGCCTGGGAAATTTTCTTGTCGTTTAAGTAAACGCCATTACCGGTTTCCCCGGCAATGTCCTCAATTGTAAACTGCCCCTTGTCGGTCACCCTGACAATCGCGTGGTTTCGGTGCACTGTCGGGTCTGCCAGGCGAATATCGCTGTTTTCCGAACGTCCAATGCGAAGTGCAGGCTTATCAATATTGTGGATGGTATCGGAATCCTGACCGATGACTTCCAGACTTGCCCCCTCTAGTCGGACGGCCAGTTCTTCCGTTAATTCTTTCTCAGCTTCCAGGCCCTGTGTTTTCGGTTCGGGGATGGTATTTTGCTTGTCCAGTGATCCAGGATTAGTTTCGTCAATCTGGTTGATCCCGTTCTTTGTCGATGTCGTTTTGAAACGAAACCAGGCAAACAGCCCACCGGCAAATATGATCAGCAACAGAATTGGGCCTGAAATAAACGGATTGCTGAGGGTAAGGAAGGCATATCTGAAACGGACTTTTGCTGCTTCGGAGCCGGGTATCAGAAGTGTGCCTGTCGTTGTCTCCCCTGATTTAAGCTGGGCCTCAATGATAAATTTCTGATCGGCTCCGGTTCTATCAGCTTCGAATGAGATCCCCGTTTCTCCTTCTATGGCATCCAGGAATCGCGCTCGGATATCAATTGGCAACCGTTTGTCTGAAAGGTTCGCTTTGGCAAAGAAACCTCCCGTTTCTTCCGCGAGGCGCCGCATGGACTGCAGTTCTGGTGAATCTTTGGCGGACTGGAGGAAACCCAGGGTAAAAATTCGAACGTTTTCTTCATTGGCCAGTTTTACAACGTCGGATCGGTGATAAGCGCTGTCTTTGGTTCTGCCGTTCGAGACAATGACAAGAAATTTAAGGTCAGCGGCTTCATTCTTCAATGATTTGATCCCATCGAATGCAGCCCGATAAAGCTCATGGG
>JBPCWG010000314.1:0-3371 GCA_051009705.1 Methyloligellaceae bacterium
TGATGAAGATGGCACCGGCATCGCCGTCACCACGGCGGACAATCACTGCCGGGCAGTTTTCCCCGTAACAGCGCCGGACATAGCCCTTCACCCAGATTTCCGATTTGGTCCGCGTCATGCCGCTTCCGTTCGAACCGTCACCGCTGCCTCCCGGCGACATATATAACCCAACCTGACCTTTTCAGTCGGACGCCAGAATAAAGGAGAGCCGGCGCCCACGCGACTCCATAATTGGCCCGGCGTTTAGTTGACAATGAATTTGATCGGCGGAGAGTTCAATTGGAGCAGGGAAATACAGCCGGTCGGGGAGGACTATTCTTTCAGGGAGGATATTCTTAAAGTCCCGCCGTCTTACCCGACAGGCGGCGGATTTCCTGCACCAGGCGGCCGGAAATACGCCCCGTGGGTTGCAGGAAGCGATCTTTTTCAAACCGGCGAATCGCCGTGTATGTCGCTTCTCCCATGAGGCCGTCAAGTTCGCCCGGTGAGTAGCCCCATTCCGCCAGCCGCTGCTGCACCCACAATACAACCTCGCGGGCATTGGTTTCGTAAGCGAGTTTCAGGTTTTTTCGCGGCTGCTTGATGGGCTTGGCTGCCAGGATCCGTTTCAGAACGGTTTCCCGGGGCATACCGGTCACCGACAACCGGTTGTCATATTCAAAGGCCATGATCGACGCCCGGGTCAGTATTCCCGGCGTCCCGTCCACCGGTCCCGGCTGATAGCCGAGGCGGCTCAGATTTTTCTGGATCGCCTGCACGGTTTTCTGCGACGGCAGGTTGCGGCTTTCCTTCGGCTTCGGCTGCGGTGCCGGAATCGAGCGCCGGGGCCGAACGCTTGCTTTTTTAACGGCAGAAGTGTGGAATCCGGTTTCAATGTGACTGGCGATACGCTGTCCCGGTGGCTGCAGATAGAGCGCATTCAGGACCGTAC
The DNA here is from genome assembly GCA_051009705.1 of Methyloligellaceae bacterium. Classification (GTDB taxonomy): domain Bacteria; phylum Pseudomonadota; class Alphaproteobacteria; order Rhizobiales; family CAYWUX01; genus JANQOC01. The sequence goes on from JBPCWG010000314.1 coordinate 932, forward strand.
CGGCGGTAAGACCGGTAAACACCCAGAACCAAAGCCTGATCGCATAAGGCTTCATAACGCAATACTCTTTACTCACCACACATTTCCGGATGGGTGCCGGGGCAACAATTCCCCTGATTTGGATAATTTTTGGCCTCTACCCGGTCTGCCTACTATGGCAATCGCCGTTTAATGAAATCTGAACCCGCTTCGGCGACACCGGCGAATTTTACCTGAAACCCGGATTTTTTAACCCTAATCTGTTTTTAGGGTTAACAAAGTCTGAGCCGTTTGAGGGCCTGATTGCCGGAATTCATACCGCGGGCCCGTCGATCCTGGCCCTCCCTTCGGGCCGAAAATCGCGCCTTCGCGGGTCCGGCCTGGACCGATCTGGCCCGATCCGCTCCGGAGCGATACGGGCCCGGCCCGTTTCTCCCAAGTTTTTCTTTCATTTTTCCGGTACTTGGGAGATCTCTCGCGGGTTAGGTAAAATTTTAGGTATATTTGTCTCAAAATTGATGAAAATAAGAGTCTCATTTTAAGTATTAAAAATTTATATTAAATTAAATAAAATTTTATTATAAGTATAATTGATATATTCAACAATATAAATCAAATCAATAAATGACATTTACTATTTTGTTATTACTCTCGTGCTAGGTTCACCTCACTGAAATAAAAGAAACGAGTAAACGAGCATATTGGAATGGGTTTACTACGCACCGCATTTTGGGTGGTCGTCATCATCTTGTTGCTACCAACAAATCATGATGACCAGAAAAAGGCTTACAGCCTGGCGAAGGCCACTGTCGGGGATATCAGCAGTTTCTGCGACCGCAATCCCGGTACATGCCATCAGGGCCAGGAAGCGTTTGTCGTCTTTAAGGAGAAAGCGGCCTTCGCCGCCCGCATGGTCATGGACCTCGTGCGGTCGCGAACAGGCAATATGCCGCCGGAACCCGCGGGCTACAGGCCGAACTTAAGAGAACCTAATCCAACACTGGATCAGCCTCTTAACAGGCCCCTTGGACAGCCGGCGAATTATCGCCGCACGTCTCCGGGGAACACGCTGAGCCGGGACGATTTGAAACCGGGCTGGTCGGGGCCGAGCCTCGACCCCGAGGCCTGATCTGATGCGCCAGATGCGTTGAACCGATTTATCGAGCCCTGACTACTGAGCCCGATATGCCGAGAATGACATAGACTGAAGGAGTTGAATTAACACCAATACTTCCTGCCACCACCCCCCTGGCGCGTACTTTTTTGGGTTGTAGGGACCCGGAATCGTACGCGCCTCTTTTTTTTCCGTGCCGGATTTCAACCCGCCGCCTTCTGTTTCAATTCCCGAACCCGCATTTTTCTGCCGAACAATCTAAAAAGCTTAAAAAATGTGATCTGCATCACACTCTCCTGTCCCGGCCTGCCTTATATTCAAATTATCGGACACGCTAACTCATCTGAGAAGAACTCAGGAACAGGAAATCGAGGGAAGTATCATGAAAAAATTCGTCGTTTACACGTCACTGCTCATGTTTGGAATGGGCGCCATGACAACAATCACAAGTTATGCCTTTCCGCGGGACGCACAAGCCGGATATGGCGGCGGTTGCCCCATCACAGTCCCTGATGACTGGCGCAAATGTGCTCTGTGTCCCTACGAATGTTAAGTTGAACGCCTGGAACGGCATCCATTTGAAAGGTTTTACTCTCTACTCTTTTACCTCCTCTACGTAAGACTCAAAGACGGAAGACTCATAGACGGAAAACTCTTAGACGGAAGACTCATAAACTCCAGAGACCGGCATCCCCCGCACACCCAAATTGCCGGCCGGTCGCACAGGTGGTCCCCCGACCACCTGTTTTTTTTGACTGATCGGGAAATCGAGCAAGCCCGGGACGGCAGCCGCGATTCCGTCCTTCCACGAATCATACCTGGTTCTAGTCGCGCTTGATGAGTTCCGAGGCTTTTTCGGCGATCATGTACACCGTCGCGTTGATATTGCCGCTAACCAGGTCTGGCATGACCGACGCATCGACCACCCGCAAGCCCGTCACTCCCCGGACTTTCAGATCCGGGCCCACGACCGCATCCCCGTCATTGCCCATGCGGCAGGTTCCACAGGGGTGATGCACGGTAATGCAGCTATCCCTGATATAGGCGTCCAGATCCCCATCCCCGTCGACATCCGCCCCGGGGGCAATCTCTTTGCCCTTGATGTCCCCGAGATGTGGCTGGTTTAAAATCTGGCGCACTCTTTTCAACCCGGCCCGCAGGCTGTCCATGTCATCCGGTTCGGCAAAAAAATTCTGCCGGATGCGCGGCGCCATTTCGGGATCGGGAGATTGGACGGTTATGTGCCCGCGGCTTTTCGGATGCAGCAATACCGCCCGGCAGCCAAAGCTGTTCGCGAACGGTTTGCGAATTCCGGGAAACCAGGGATGGGCGGCCATGGTTCCGGCC
>JBPCWG010000315.1:0-2754 GCA_051009705.1 Methyloligellaceae bacterium
CTTTAAGTTTAGGACATGAATAGGTATATAGGGAGCAGAGAATCCTTGCAAGGAAGCCGAATTCTGAAGAAATGACGTTCTGATCAATGTAAACTATCAAATCTATGACGCAGCTAGACGAAATCTATTCGATCCGGATCCTGGAAGTCGCAGGCAACATACCTCGGACTGAGCGCCTGAGTTCACCTGATGCCACGGCATCGGCGCATTCGAAGCTCTGTGGGTCCACAATTGCCGTCGATTTGTGTCTCGACGGGGATGTCATCACGGATTTCGGCCAGGATGTCAAAGCCTGCCTTCTTGGTCAGGCTTCAGCCTCGATTGTCGCCGGACTGATTGTCGGGTCAAAGGCGGATGAGTTGATCGAAGTCGGTGATGTCATGCGAAAAATGCTCAAGGAAGACGGGCCACCGCCGACGGGCAAATGGGCCGATCTCGAAATCCTCGAACCCGTACGAAATTTCAAAGCCCGTCATGCTTCGACCCTGTTGATTTTTGATGCGGTTGAAAAAGCGATTCACGAAATGCGCGGCCGACAGTCGGATCGAGACAACCTCGCCGACGGGCGGGAGCTCGGCTCCCGCGCGGTTTAATTCGGGCTTTTGACGGACCCAAATTTCAAAGAGGAATAATGGATGTCTCAGAATGAGAATTCCGGCCCTGTGCTGGATCCCCTTTCCATAGAACCCCGAACATCGACCGTTTATCCCCACCCCCACGATACGGCGACGCAGGGGCGCTCAAAGCGGTCTCTCACCCAGGCGCTGGGGCTCAACCAATTCGGCGTCAACATTACGGAACTCGCTCCCCGCAGTGCCAGTTCATTACGGCACTGGCATAGCCATGAGGATGAATTCGTTTATGTGATCAGTGGCCGTCCGACGCTGGTTCATGATGGCGGTGAAGTTGAGCTGGCAGCGGGAATGACCGCGGGCTTTCCGGCGGGAACCGAGAACGGGCACAAGCTGATCAACAGGACCGACGAACCCGCCGTCATCCTGGAGGTCGGGACCCGGTCGGAAGAGGATGAAGCTTTTTATCCCGACATCGATATGCGCTGTGCCCCGGGCCGTTACAGGAAAGCGGTGTTCACCAGAGCCAATGGAGATCCCTTGCCTTGAGTTTCAGCAAGAGTGCTGCGAAATTCGCCTTTAGTGTCCCTATAAAATTTTACCGGTGGTGCGTGTCTCCTTTCATGCCACCCACCTGCCGCCACTTGCCCACATGCTCCCAGTACGCTCTTGAGGCCATCGACAAAAACGGGGCCTGGCGCGGCGGGTGGCTGACTTTGTCGCGGCTTTGCCGCTGCCACCCTTTTGGCAGTCACGGATTTGACCCTGTACCGGATATTCGCGATCACCGCTTTTCCTGGCAGCCCTGGCGCTACGGGCGCTGGACAGGACGGCATATCGAGCATTCCGGTCCGGATTGACCGGACAGGGTGGGCACGGTTTGGGAGCCTGTTTAGTACTGTTGCACAATTAATCTTCTTTGCAATTGTAGAATGAATTGACTAAATCTTAACAGGCGTACCCGCGACCGACCGGATTCAGTTTTTTGAAGTGCGCCAACTTGATCGGGATAAGTTTGAACAATGTTCCTGAGAATATTTCAACGGAGGAAAGACCTTGTCTGATGCAACCATAGTCATGAAGGAAGATATTTCAGCGTTTGAAAGAGGGGATGGGGTCGTTACGCATCTGATGATTGGCAAGAACAACGCGACGACCACGGACTTCACTTCCGGATTGACGTCCTTTCCTCCAGGCAGAAATGCGCCCATGCATTTTCACAATTGCGATGAGCAGGTGACCATCATGGAAGGTGAGGGAGAGGTGGAAGTCGACGGCGTCAAGACAGCTCTGAACCGTTACGACACGTCATACATTCCCGCCAACAAACCGCACCGGTTCAATAATATTGGCGATGGCCCCCTGGTGATATTCTGGATATATGCGGCCCGCGATGTGACGCGCACATTTGTGGAAACCGGCGAGACGGTCGATCACCTCTCACCGGGCGACCTGGTAACCTAGGCCCAGTTCCATATCTCCCGCGCTACCCGGTAGGTGTTGGCATAGGCGATGACCGAGGTATCGATGGGGTCGGTGTAACCGCCGCCAATTGACATGCTGACCGGTATATCCCGGTCTTTCGCCGACTGCAGGACTAATCTGTCCCGGGACATGAGCCCGTCGAGGGTCAGGGAAAGTCTTCCCAGCCGATCTTCCTCGAGGGGATCGACGCCAGCCTGGTACAGAATAATGTCCGGTTCGAATTCCCAGACATGGTCCAGGGCCTTCTCAACGGCTCGCAGATAATCCGCGTCTTCTGTTGCATCCGGGAGACCGACATCCAGGTCCGCCGGATATTTTCGGAAGGGGAAGTTCTTTTCACCGTGAACGCTCAGGACGAAAATATCAGGAACGGATTGGCAAATCGATGCCGTCCCATCTCCCTGATGGACGTCAAGGTCGACAATGGCTATGCGGTCGACCCGCTTTTCCTCAAGCAGAGTGAGGGCCGCGACCGCCTGGTCGTTGAAGACACAGAAACCGGATCCAAAGTCACGGTGGGCATGGTGACTGCCTCCTGCCAGTTGACCGGACAATCCGTCTTCCAGAGCTGACCGCGCCGCGGCAATGCATCCGCCCACACTGGTCAGTCCGCGGGCGGGGACGGATTCATCCCATTTAAATCCGACCCGGCGCATGGCTTCCTCGTCAATGGTGCCATCCATGACCGAGTCCACAT
>JBPCWG010000316.1:0-3790 GCA_051009705.1 Methyloligellaceae bacterium
GACTGGGTGGTCGAGGGTCCTCCATCGACATAGAGTTTATCCCGGTAGCGGCCATCAGAACGCAGACGCGAGGCGATAATGCCTTCATTGTTGGCCGCTTCATCTGGCTCCTCGGCGCGGACAACAACCGCGCCGGCTCCATCTCCGAAAAGAACGCAGGTCCCCCTATCCGACCAGTCGAGAATGCGCGAAAATGTTTCAGATCCGATGACCAGGGCACATTTATGCTGTCCCGATTTCAGAAAATTATCTGCTGTTGCTAGCGCATAGACGAATCCCGAACACACCGCCTGGACGTCGAAGGCGGCACCCTCGTGTATCCCGAGTTCGGCCTGAATTGTCGTCGCCGTAGCGGGAAATGTCTGATCCGGGGTCGAGGTTGCCAATATGATCAAATCAACTTCAGACGCCGGAATGTCCGCATCCTCCAGGGCGCGTTTGGCAGCAACCAAGCCGAGATCCGATGTATATTCATCATCGGCAGCAATATGGCGTTCGTGAATACCGGTGCGCTCGCTGATCCATTCGTCACTAGTATCAACCATTTTCGAAAGATCATGGTTCGTGAGAACTTTCTCGGGCAGATAAGATCCACAGCCCTTTATGACGGAACGAAGCTTACTCAATCCACAAACCCTTGCTCTTACGATGCGACGTCAACGGCTCTCTCATCGTTTATGACTTCGACATCATCCTTGATATTGTTCACCAGACCGTTCGCTGCCATGTCATACCCCAGATCAATAGCACTGGCAAAACCGGTTTCATCGGTGCCGCCATGGCTCTTGATCACAATACCGTTTAGTCCCAGAAATATCCCGCCATTCAATTGCCGGGGATCCATTTTCTGCCTGAGCGCCTTGAAGGCACCCTGGGCAAAAACGGCACCGACCCGTGCCATGAGCGAACGGTTCATCGCCGCTTTGAGATAAGCACCGATCTGCTTCGCGGTTCCCTCCGCGGTTTTCAATGCAATATTACCGCTGAATCCTTCGGTCACAACAACATCGACGGCTCCATGTCCCACTGCGTCGCCCTCGATAAATCCATGATAGCTAAGCGGAAGATCCAGCTCCCGCAGAGCCGCCGCGGCTTTTTTTATTTCATCGAGCCCTTTTATTTCTTCGACCCCCACATTCAGCAACCCGACCGTAGGTCTTTCGATACCAAACAGCGCCCGGGCCATGGCCGCCCCCATAATCGAAAAATCAACAAGTTGCGTGGCATCGGCACCTACATTTGCGCCGACATCCAAAACGATACACTCGCTCTCGACGGTCGGCCATATGGCGGCAATGGCCGGCCGGTCAATTCCGGCCAGGGTCTTCAGACAGAATTTTGACATCGCCATCAGGGCACCGGTGTTACCTGCAGAAATAACAGCACTTGCTTCACCTTTGGAGACAGCTTCTATCGCCTTCCAGAGACTACTGGTTCTTCCGGTTCGACGCAGCGCCAAACTCGGTTTGGCGTCCATGGGAATGGAGACATCCGTATGGACAACTTCGCTGCATTCCATGAGTTTAGGAAATTTCAGAAGTTCGCTTCGAATCGCGGCTTCGTCACCAAACATGATATATTTGGTTTCCGGATGTCTAATGAGTGAAATATTGGCTCCGGCAATAACAACTTCGGGGCCACGATCTCCGCCCATCGCATCAAGCGATATGGTCAATGGGAATTGCATAAGACAAGTTTATAAACCGAGATCACCTCTACAATACTGCCCCTGTCGTCGACCGCTGAACATAACGAATTGTCAGCACGAAACAACCTTAATCTAACTAATTCGAATATTGAACCGGTTGAAATTTCAGGGATTTAGGATGATTTGTCTTCGTTTTCCCGATCCTTCAACGGAGCGAGTACGGAAAACGGGTTTTCCAATGCGGCTTCTTCTTCGTTTTGAACGTTGAACTCGGATTTCTGCCAGTCAAAATCCGCATCCACTTTACGGGGATAGAGATCAACCGCAGAAACAAACTCTTCATAGAGAAACCGACCTATCGCGATTTCGCCATCGGAATAAGATTCCGGTTCGTCTTCCAGAGCGAAAGTACTACTTTGCTGACTGGGCTCGTTTGCAGCTTCCAGCCACTTCTGAACCAGTTTTTCCGGCCAGAACCGGGTATCGATCTCCTCTCTTAATTGCTGCACAATTGGATCCTGGGTCACAATACAGGCATGAGTAATATCGGCCGCAATATGCCCGGTTGCTGAAATTCTGTCCTTGCCCGCCGGTTTTAAATGGACATTAAAGCTGATATTGACAATTTGGTCGGCATTGACTGCCATTGCCAGTTGCTGAATATCCATCTCCTGCAACTGCAATTGTATGTCGATACCATCATTGGGAATATTGGATATCCGGACACGTCGCTGAAACGTTTCCGGTAAATCCGTTTCATCAAATTCCATTGTGTCAATGGGTCCCGTCATGGATATTATCCCCAATTTCCGTGTTTTTGATCTCTGCACTATTTGATGCAGGGTGATTTAGATTGGGATCGAGAGGATCGGGAAATGCTATTTCCCCGGCGATGATATTGTCATATGCCTGTTCGGCTATCCGCTTGTGTCCCATACGCATATATCGGGACAATTTCATTGCCTGGTCCGGATGCGACGCATCAGAAGGTTCCGTTGTTTCCACGGTGTTGATATTTCGTTCAAGGGCAGCCGCGAGGGGTTCGGCTTCGGCCTCATCTATCAAGGTCGCATATAGTCGCAACTGGCCGAGAAGAGCATTGTTCATGCGCCGGACTCTTTTCGCGACGCTGAGATCGCCGATCCCCATTTCCCGCAGTGAATGGTCCATGTCCCGGACAAAGGTTTCTGACAATAGCTGACTGATTTCCCGAGACTTTTCCGCCTCAGCCTGCAACCTGATCAGGACGAGTATCATATGAACGGTCAGCATGTCGAAACGGCCGGTGGGCGAATCAGCTATTCCGTAATCCGTATAAAATGCTTTTGATCGTGCTTGCGTCACAATTGAGCCATAAATTTGTAGAGCTATCTTGTCCAGTTGAGAAGAATGCCCAATCCATTTGAACATATTGAACCTTTTGTACTTTTGACACTTTTGAGGTTTCAGCAGTTGTTGAATAAATCAATTCATACATTGCATTAATATCATTGAGTGATCTATGGCTTTATAACAAAAATGCAACGGGGATAATCGTGATAGATTCGCTAAAATCGAACAGCTTTCGGGGAAAGAGTAAGCAAGAACGGCTGAGTTCCAAACTAACAGTTGGAACGCTGGTCATTTGCGGAATGCTGGCAACAAGCTGTGCTCCCACTATTGATCACCGCGGTCATCGCTTCACAGCTGATGAAATCGAGCAGGTCCAACCCGGCATGAACAGGCAGCAGGTTGAACTGGCCTTCGGATCTCCGGCAACTCGGTCAACCATCGGTGGCGGTGCTTATTACTATATTTCCTCCACTGAAAAGACCGTCTCCTTTATGAAGCCGCAGATTGTTGATCGACGGGTTGTCGCCGTCTACTTTGATGATACGGGTACAGTGCAAAACGTAGCAAACTACGGCCTGAAAGACGGCAAGGTCTTTAATTATATTTCGCGCGAAACACCTTCCTATGCCAATGACGAAAGTCTCATCAAGCAACTCTTCCGCAATATCGGCGCTAAACCAAATCTCGGCGGTTAGTAAGGAACGAGACACCACGGTTGGTCTTTAAACAGATTTGATACAAATTAAGGCCCGGATATTTGTCCGGGCCTTTTCTTTAGTCTGATTGTCTTGAGAGTACCGAATGACATCG
>JBPCWG010000317.1:0-4934 GCA_051009705.1 Methyloligellaceae bacterium
GCACCCGGGAGACATCTGGCTGATCTCGAAGCCAGCTAGCGATTTTGACCCCTGACTCCCAGTGGCGTTGCAGACGCACCGGCATTGTCCGAATGCCCCTAAGGCCGAGATAGGCATCCTCGGGTCCGGGACACAGGCCGAAATTCATGAAATTCTGGTCAACAAGTTCAAAGGCGCGCTCATTGGTGGTTATGGATCCGAGCATCGCATCTGAATGGCCGATGATGTATTTCGTTGCGGCCTGAACGGAAACATCGATGCCGAATTCAAATGGCTTGAAATAGAGGGGTGAGGCCCAGGTATTGTCCATGACCGTCCATATGTCTTTGTCCCTGGCCACGGAAACAATTGCGGGTATATCCTGCATCTCAAATGATTGAGAACCCGGCGCTTCAAGAAAAATCAGCTTGGTGTTATTCTTAACCAAGGAATTTATGTCTGAACCCAGACACGGATCGTAATACGTCGTTTCGATATTCATCCGCTGCAATACCTCATCGCAAAAGCGACGGGTCGGACGATAGACACTGTCTGTGACCAGGATATGATCGCCGGATTTCAGAAATGCGGATAGAGCACAGGCCAGAGCGGCGAGGCCTGAGGGAGGGAGCACCGTCCGGTGACCTCCCTCGATATCGGCGATGACCGCCTCCAAGGATTTTGTCGTCGGTGTCCCGTGACGACCGTAAGTAAATTCAACGTCCCGCGACGTAAGGGCATCGTAGTCAGGGTAGACAACAGTTGACCCTCTGACAATGGGAGGATTGACAAATCCGAATTGTTTGGTCGTATCACGTCCGACATGCAGAATACGCGTATCTTGATGATGCTTGTTTTTGGCTGAATTGTTTGTTTTCGACATTGAATACGCTTTCTATCGTGTTCGTACAAAAGTGACCTCAGGAGAGGTTTCTGCTTCTCATGGGATGGCGGTCTAATCAAGTTTTCCGGGAAAACTTATCCGCCTGCTGTCAGAAATCAGCTTCAAATACTGTTCGGTCGTCGTTCACAACCACAGCAATTCAAACCCGTCCCATGAAAAATTTATCTACAAGTATGACAAACAATAAGATCAGGCCGATTAGAGTCAATGTTCTTCGATCGTAGACCCCTAATACAATTGCTAACTCCGGCGCAGTCGCATAAAATAGACGTTCAAACAAGGGACAATCTGTTGGTTCGTTACGTTTCGCGAAATTGGGCATCTCTGGGCGCGTCACTGATAGTGATCGGGCTGAGCTTTATGGTGAGTCTGGCACAAGCCTCGACCCTTAGTCATGTTCGCGAGAACGGGTACGTCAACTGTGGTGTCAGTGACAGCAAGATCGGATTCAGCGAGCAGGACGGAAAAGATAGCTGGAAAGGACTGGGTGTGTCCTTTTGCAGGGCGATAGCCGCTGCCATCTTCAACGATATTAATAAAGTAAAATTTGTAGCCCTGAGTCCTGACGATGCGATTTCGGCCTTGCAGTCAGGCAATATCGAAATTCTGATGAACTCGGTTTCCTGGACATTGAAACATGATGCCGGACTGGGTCTCTTGTTTACAGGCATTTTACTGCACGATGGACAGGGTTTCATGGTTCCGAAAAAACTCGGCATTTCAAGTGCTCTTGAGCTTTCCGGTGCGTCCATTTGCGTGTTGAAGGAGCAATCCCTTGAACTCAAAGCAAGCAAGTTCTTCAAGAGTAAGAAAATGCCTTTCAAGCTCATTCCCTATGACACGCGGGAAAATGTCACCAAGGCTTATCAATCGGGACTTTGCAACGTTTTTACAGATAATATTCTGCAGTTGGCCATTGAACGCGTCTCTTTCGATGCGCCGGGAGAGCATATCATTCTGCCCGATATTCTATCGAAGAGACCCAAAGGACCCATCGTACGCCAGGGTGATGATCAATGGTTCAATCTCGTCAAATGGGTATTGTTTGCCTTGATCAATGCCGAAGAACTTGGCATCACCCGCGACAATGTCTCGAGTTTTGAAACGTCCGAAGATCCGGAAGTGAGGGCCTTGCTTGGCCAGGATGACCAATTTGGCAAGTTCCTGGGACTGCCAAAGGACTGGGCAAAGAACATGTTGTTGAAAATTGGAAACTATGGCGAATTGTTCGACCAGAATATGGGACAACGATCCCCGCTCAAAATTGATCGCGGACCCAACAAACTCTGGGATCAAGGTGGCTTGCTTTTCGCGCCCCCCCTCAACTGAGCGATTAAGGATCGGTCTCGATCGGCAGCTCCTTTATGCCCCCCCATTCACTCCAGGAGCCGTCATAGACGGCACTTTGTTTGCCGACTAGCGCCAGAGCCAGAGCCAGTACGGAAGCTGTTACACCGGATCCGCAAGTCGTAATTATAGGATCTTCCACGGATATTTCAGAATCCTGGAACAGAGACTCGATTTCCCTGGCCGATTTCATTGTCCCGTCATCATTGATCAGCAGCCGGTAATGAAAATTTTTGGAACCCGGAATGTGTCCACTTCGCAAACCCGGTCTGAATTCCGGTTCTTCGCCGAGGAATCGCTCTGGAGCCCGTGCATCCAGTATCTGGGCGGAGTTTTCCGCGACAGTAATTTTCATGTCATCAAGATCTCGGACAAGACCCCGGTCCAGTCTTGCTGTGAAATGACGTTCCCCGCGGGCAATAGGTTCGCCCTGTTCTACGGGGCGCTGTTCGGTCGTCCACTTTTTAAATCCGCCGTTAAGAACCTGGACGTTGCTGTGACCCATGGTCCGGAACATCCACCACACCCGTGCGGCGCTGAACATGCCGGGTGTATCATAAACAACAAGACGCATGCCGTCGCCGATCCCCATTTTTCTCATTTGCGATGAAAATTGTATCGGTGAGGGCAACATATGCGGGAGATCACTGCTGGATTCCGAAATCCGGTCGATATCAAAATATAGTGCGCCTGGAATATGGGCTTCCAGAAATTCGGCATGGGCCTCCCGGTTCTCCGTTGGCAGGTGCCAGGACGCATCGAGTATCACGACATCCGGGGCTTCCAGATGCTCCGCCAGCCAATCCGTCTCGACCAGCCATTTGCTTGATGTCATTATATTATTTTCCACTCCCAATATTTCATCACGCAGGCTTTCCAGTTCCCCGTCCTAGTCGGTGTCGACAAACGGCTGCGGTAATTCTGTACTTTCGTCGTCGAGCCATTGTGGGACCGGTAGATCCTTTGACCGTAAAAACTCAGGATTGAAAAGCTTGCTTTGATAGCGTGTGCCGTAGTCGCAGAGAACCGTTACAATCGTGTGTCCCGGCCCCAGCTCCCGGGCCATTCTGATAGCGCCGGCCACATTGATGCCGCTGGAAGAACCCATGCAAAGCCCTTCATCCTGCAACAGGGAAAAGACGATGGGCAGGGCTTCGGAATCCGGGATCTGATAGGGCATATCGATTTCGACATTCTCGAGATTGGCCGTAATCCGGCCCTGACCGATGCCTTCGGTTATGGATGACCCTTCAGCCTTCAGTTCGCCATGGCAGTAATAATTGAAGAGAGCCGCACCTAGGGGATCGGCCAGTCCAATTTTGATCGCTTTATTGCGCTCTTTCAGTCCCATAGACACACCACCAAGGGTGCCTCCGGTGCCGACAGCACAAATGAAACTATCGACCTTGCCTTCGGTCTGTTCCCAGATTTCGACTGCCGTCGATTTGATATGGCCGTCGCGATTGGCAACATTGTCAAACTGATTGGCCCATATGACTCCATTCTTTTCAGTTTCATTCAGCGCTTCAGCAAGACGGCTTGAATACTTCACGTAATTATTGGGATTCCTGTAAGGGACGGCGGGAACCTGGACAAGTTGAGCACCGCTCAGGCGCAGCATATCCTTTTTTTCCTCCGTCTGGGTTTCAGGGATGACGATAACGGTTTTGAAACCCATGGCGTTACCGATTAGAGCGAGGCCAATACCTGTATTTCCGGCCGTTCCTTCAACGATGGTTCCTCCCGGCCTTAACTGTCCGGATTTTATGGCGTCCTCAATGATAAACAGGGCGGCTCTGTCTTTCACCGACTGGCCGGGGTTCATAAATTCGGCCTTGCCAAGGATTGTACATCCCGTTTCTTCGGAAGCTTTTTTCAAATGTATGAGCGGCGTGTTGCCTATGGCTTCCGTGATCCCGTTCTTGATTTGACCCGGCATAGTTTTTCCTTGGATCCCTTTAGTGAGCATTTGGAAAATCGTATCTTTGTCTCCAGGGACATTCAACCCGGAGTAAATTTTATTCGACGGATCTTCCGATTTTGATCGTAGACAAAGTATAAATAGCGCAATTCGGGGATTTATCAATTCGGAAGACTGGATTTAGCCGCGGTCCCATGGCAAAATGTTATCAGCATCGGATTAATTCACCGGAACGTAAAAATTTAGAAATGATCACAAGCGCATAAGCGGGAGACATCATCGATGAGGGGGAAAGTCGCAGTTTCACGAAGAGGTGTTCTTCGCGGTAGTCTGGCAAGTTCCCTCCTGGCCGCAGGGCTCTCCATCACCGGCACTCACAACCTCCGGGCGGCGATTAAATTTCAGGGGACACAGACTGCGGGTTTTTACAGGTTCCCCCTCGGGAACTTTGAGATCACCATTATTTCCGATGGTAATTTGAATTTACCGGCCAATGTGTTCGGAAAGAATGTACCAGAGGCGGAAGTCAAAGCATTTCTTAAATCCAATCTGCAATCCATCGAATCCTATTATGCCCATACTAATCTCTGCCTGATCAATACGGGTCAGAAATTATATATGATTGATGCGGGATCGGGCCGGAATTTTCAGCCAACCGCCGGTAGGGTAATTGAAAATCTTAAAGCCGCTGGCATAGCGCCGGAACAAATCGACGCGATTTTGCTCACTCATGCTCATCCGGATCATGTCTGGGGTATCATAAATGACTTTGAAAACAAGCCC
>JBPCWG010000318.1:0-4217 GCA_051009705.1 Methyloligellaceae bacterium
CCAAACAGCTTCGTGGCCATAAACCCAGATGTCATCATAGATGGCATCAAGGGTCGGAAGCAGGTTGCGGCTTTCCCATTCCTGGCGCAGTAGCTTTGGTTCATCCATAACGTCTCGCAATCCCAGAACCAGACGCGTATCACCGGCATTCTTTAAAAATTTGAGCGTGTCGTCCAGTTCGCCTCTCAATCCCAGAGGTTCCTTGTCAACAAGGAAGAGATCCGGTTTAAACACCTCGGCTGTATGGCGAATGATCGAGGCGCGAATGGCCAGGGTTTGTTGGATATCGATATGTAGGCTGAGAGAGGTATACTCGCCGCTATAGAGCTTGATGACTCCGGGAATTCGCACGAAATCGACACGGGCGCGAAAATCGAAACTGCCGATAATCGGTGAACCGGAAAGAATTAGAATGGACAGTCCGGAATATTGTTCAACCAGCGAATGAGCGATGAGCTGGCAGCGCCGCAGATGCCCCAATCCAAATGAATCGTGGCTATAGATGAGCATACGAGCGCCATCAAGTTTTTCCGTCATACGATCCGCCTTTTAAATACCCTCTTGATCGCGGCAATTGTACTGTTGCCTAAATGATAAGCACCCCTGCCATCGCTCGGAACATATTTCATATAGTCAAATTGAGACGAAATGCATTCCGAGTGACGATTATATTATAAGCTGCGAACATTTTGTGAAATTATTTATAGGGATCCGCTGCATCCCTTAACCCGTCTCCAAGAAAATTGAACGCCAAAATTACAAGAATTACAGGTACAACCGGCAATATGAGCCAGGGATAGAGCGCCACGACATTAATATTTTGCGCTTCATTTAATAAAACGCCCCAGCTTGTAACTGGAGGCCTTAGTCCAATACCAAGAAAACTCAGCGCTGTTTCTCCCAGTATCATGTTTGGGATGGCCAACGTTGCCGCCGCGATTAGATGACTGGTTACCGACGGCATGAGATGGCGAAAGATGATGCGCTTGGGTTTAGCGCCCATGACCCTTGCAGCGGTACCATAATCTTCCTCACGCACGGCCAGCAGTTTGGAGCGGACGGCGCGGGCAAGGCCGGTCCATTCCAGGAGAGCCAATATCATGGTAATGCCGAAAAACACCAATATCGGACTCCATGTTACCGGCAGTATCGCGGCCAGGGCCATCCATAACGGGATCTGCGGAAAGGACTGGAGAATTTCGATAAAACGCTGTACCGCGACATCAATCCAGCCGCCATAATAGCCGGCAATTCCGCCAATGATAATGGACAGGACAAAACTGAGGGCAATCCCGAACAATCCGATTGTCAGGGAAATGCGGGAGCCATAGATGATCCGCGACAGTATATCCCGACCGAGGCGATCCGTACCGAGGAGGAAGAGCGTACCCTCTTCTGCAGGGCAGAACAGGTGCCGGTCACCATCAAACATCCCCCAGAATTTGTAGGGATCGCCTTTGCAGAAGAAGCGAATGCGATGCAGGGTCGAAGTGTCGGTGACATATTCCCGCTGCAGGCTGTCGAGATTGAGTTCAAAGCTCTGGGCGTAAACGAAGGGGCCGACGAAACTGCCTTTGTGAAACAAGTGAATTCCCTGTGGAGGTGAATAAATCGATTGCGAGTCTCGGGTGTGCAGATTGTACGGTGCCAAAACCTCGGATATGAGGATCGAAAAATAGGCGATGAGAAGAAAAATGCCGGAATAAAATGCGAGACGGTGGCGTTTGAAACGCAGCCACATAAGTTCAAAGTGCGAGGCGAGGTAATAGCGCTCCTGTTCCGGTGTCAGGGTTTCGACCACATGGGCGTCAAAAGGTTCTTTGGAGACGTAGTGGGGAATCCGCCCTTCTTTGTCGACGGCCTTTTGATCGGTCATCGCGCCCCACCCTTTTCAAGACGGATGCGCGGATCCAGGAAGGCGAGGGCAATATCGGAGATCAGCACACCAATCGTGGTCAACATGGCCAGGAACATGAGGAAAGAGCCTGCAAGAAACATATCCTGGCTTTGCAGAGCCGAAATCAGGATCGGTCCCGTGGTCGGCAGGGATAGAACAATGGCGACCAGTTCGGCACCTGAAATAATATTTGGCAGCAGATGTCCGATATCCGACACAAAAAAATTGAGTGCTGCCCGCAGGGGATATTTGACCAGCACTTTCCGTGGATGCAGCCCCTTGGAGTGTGCCGTTATCACATATTGTTTCTGCAGTTCGTCGAGGAGGTTGGCCCGCAGGCGTCGGGCCAGTCCGGCAGTACCGGCGGTACCGACAACGACAACGGGAATCCATAGATGCTCGAGCACTGAAAGGGCCTTGTCGAGACTCCAGGGCTGATCAAGATATTTCGGGTCCATCAGACCGCCGATCGAGGTCCCGAACCAAACATTGGCGAAGTAGAGCAATATCAGCGCCAGCAGAAAATTCGGGGTCGCGATCCCCAAGAGCCCGATAAATGTCAGACCGTAATCGCCCCAGCTATATTGGTGGGTCGCCGAGTAAATACCGATGGGAAAAGCGATTAGCCAGGTGAAAAGAACCGTCGCCAGGGATACGACCATGGTAAGCAGCAGCTTATCACCGATAACTTCGGAGACCGGCAGCTGGAACTCGAAGGAATATCCGAAATCGCCCACAAACCAGCCGCTGATCCAACGGTAGTAGCGCTCGTAAATGGGTTCACCGAACCCGTATTGCTCGCGCAGGAAGGCAATTTCCTTTTCGTTGACGTCTTCGCCCCGGCTCTCAAGTTCGGCAACGTAGCTTTCGAGATAATCGCCGGGCGGAAGTTCAATGATAATGAAAACGATCAGGCTGATGATCAGCAAAGTCGGAATCATTATCAGAATTCGGCGAAGAATCAGTTCGATCATCTAAGTTTCTCTGCTCCTCCGCCGAAAGATGGTCTGATCTAATTTGCCGAAGCTTCGAACCAGAACGTATCCGGCTTGTAAATTCCAAAGTATGCGCCGGGGTCCCAGTTGTACATGCCCTTGGCCGGTACATTGCGAAGTCGACTATTGATCACGACAGGCCGGAAACTGGAATTGATGATACCGATCGTGAATACATTTTCGGCATTGATTTGCAGGATTTCATGCCAGATTTTTTCCTGCTCGGCTTTGTCGGCCGTATTCTGCCAGGCCTTTTGCAATTCGATTAGCCGGTTCACACTTTCGATTTCCGGCTTTTCTCCTTTTTTGCCCTGGCTGCCGCCATAGAGACCATATTTTGGCCACTGATATTGAAGCCGCGATGTCGGAGTATAGTCCCGCGGATTCATCGAAGCGTTGACCAATCCATAGCCAAGTCCGCCCCACATGGATAGGATCGCCTTGCCGGAGCCAACCCGGTTGCGGAACACTTCACGCGTCGACGCCCGTGGAAACAGTTTGATACCGATTTGTTTCCAGTTGTCACGTACGAGTTCAAGAATATCGGTCTCTTCCGTACTTTCACCAGCCGTATCGATGATCATGTGCATGGGACGGCCGTCAGGCAGCAATCGAATATTTTCGTTGTCCCGCTTGTCAAGCCCGAGTGCGTCAAGAATTGCATTGGCTTTCTTGGAATCAAAAGTCGCCCATTTGATCTGATAGTCTTTCTTGAACAGTGGCGAGGCTTTGAGCACCGTATTGGCGCTGGGTTGGGCGACGCCCAGGTAAATCACCTGGTTGATCTGATCGCGATCTATGGCTATCGAAAGTGCGCGTCGGAATTTGACGTTCCGGATGAGCTTGCGCCATTCCGGATCTTCGGCATTGAAATTTGGATAAATGGCTTTGTGGGTCGCTTTCGGGGAACGCCATAGCTTGACGTCGAACTTGTTCTGCTTGCCCGATTTTTTCAGGAACGTATAATCTTTGAGGCTGAGATAGCGGCCCTGCAGATCCGATTCCCCGGAGCCCGTACGCGCGGGGATCATGCTAGTCGTACCCAGTTGCACGACGATTTCGTCGATGTAGGGAAGTTGTTGTCCCTGATCATCGATCCGGTGGTAATAGGGATTGCGCTTGAAGACGAAACGATCAGCCGGTGGCTTGGTGGTATTGATCCATGGCTGCAGGGTAGGCTGATCCGGATTGTCGGCACGATAGTACCGATCTTTACGGAAATGGATTTTCGCCCAGTTCTTGTACCCCTTGTCCTTGACGATGGCCGCAAGTTTTTCCGCGTTCCCATGATCCATGTGAAACTGCTTGAGATAGTGTGCAGGCCG
>JBPCWG010000319.1:0-2769 GCA_051009705.1 Methyloligellaceae bacterium
TGGTTCGTCGAATGTCGGACGAGGCCCTGCCGGACGTTTTCAGCGGTGACGAAGCTCACGCGCCGGTTGGAGTCACTGGTTACACCGGAGATGTGTGGCGTAAGGATCAGGTTTTTCACATCGGCGAAAATCTGTCCAGCGTCTTTGCCCAGGGGTTCTTCGGCGAACACATCCAGTGCCGCGCCGCCGAGATGACCGCGTTCCAGGGCCTCCACCACCCCCGCTTCATCGACAATACCGCCGCGGGCCGTATTGATGAGGATCGCGCTGGCCTTCATGCGACCTATGAAGGCCGCATCGACGAGGTTGCGTGTCGCGTCGATCAGCGGTACTTGGAAGGTCAGGATATCGCTCGTGGCCGCAAGTTCGTCGAGCTGCATCCGCTTGATTCCGTTCCAGGCGGGATCGTCGTCGGCGAGCAAAGGGTCGTAGGCGCGCACGCTCAAACCCAAGGCCTTTGTCTTTTCGGCGACCGTCTGGCCGATGGAACCGAGTCCGACAATACCCAGTGATTTTTCGAAAATCTCCCGGCCCACGAGATCGAAGCGCGGCCATTCCCCGTCAATCACCCGGTGCGTCGCCCCGTAAGCGCCGCGGACCAGGATCATTGCTGTCGTCAGCACATATTCGGCCACGGAGACCGCATTCGCCCCGGTCGCTGGACAGACCGTAACATTTGCCGCCGCACACGCGTCGAGGTCGATATTGTCGAGACCCACACCCAGCCGGCCGACCACTTTGAGCTTTCCGGCCCGGCCTACAAGCTCCCTGGTTACCTGGGTCTGGTTGCGCACGATCAGGGCGTCCGCCGTTTGCACCTGCGCGGCCAGATCTTCCGGTTTCTTCCAGAGGTCGGGATCAAAGTGTACGTCATACCCGGACTTCAGTTCTGCAACAGCCTCCCGGTACATTTCCTCGGCTATCAGGATTTTCGCCATTTTTTTCCCTTTGTTCTCCGGTGTCCTCTGCCGTACCCTGGCCTGTCTTCAGGCGTTCAGCGTCTTTCGCAGCAAATTGATCAGGTCCGTTTTCAGTTCAATGCCGATTCCCGGCGCGTCGGGCAGGGTCGCATAGCCGTTTTCTATCTTGTGATCATCGGCAAATCCGCCGAAAGGCTGGAATACCCCGGGGTAGGATTCCGATCCCCCGAGTTGCAGTCCTGCCGCCATGTTCAGGGCGAACTGATGCCCCCCATGGGGAATGAGACGCCGCCGCGACCAGCCCATATCGTCGATGATCTCCATGAACTTCAGATATTCCGTCAGGCCGTAGCTCAGGGCCGGATCGATCTGTATCCAGTCCCGGTCCACCCGCAGCCCGCCGAACAGAAGCAGGTTGCGCCCGTCCTGGTGGGAAAATAAATTTTCCCCCGTCGCCAGCGGCGGCCCGTAGTGCCGGCCGAGCTCCGCATTGAGCTGAAAGTCGAGGGGATCGCCCGGCTCCTCGAACCAGAAGAGGTCATAGGGCGTCAGGGCTTTACCGTAGTCCAGTGCCGTATCCAGATCGAACCGGCCATTGGCGTCGACGGCCACGAGCGCGCCGGATCCCGTCACATCGATCACACTCTCGATGCGCGCCACATCGGTCTTGAGATCGGCGCCGCCGATCTTCATCTTCACGACGCTGTATCCCTGTTCCTGATAGCCGCGCATTTCCGCCTGCAGCCCTTCGATCTCCTTGCCCGGATAATAGTAGCCGCCACCGGGATAAACCATCACTTCCGTATCGGCTTTGCCGTCATTAAAGCGCTCCGACAGCAGCTGCCACAAAGGTTGCCCGGCGATTTTCGCAATCGCGTCCCACACCGCCATGTCCAGGGCCCCGGCTGCGTGTGCCCGGTCCCCGTGGCCGCCGGGTTTTTCGTTGGCCATGAAGGTTTGCCATATCTTGCCCGCATCGAAATTGTCCCGCGTCCCGTCGATCAGGTCGCCCGCCCCGGCCTTCCAGAGACGCGGCAGGAAGCGCTCCCGCAGGATGGCGGACTGGGCATAGCGCCCGTTCGATGAAAATCCGTATCCTGTTATCGGCGCGCCGTCCCGCACCACATCCGTTTCCACGGCCACGACCGAGACGGTCATCTCCGCGAATGAGATGAAGGCGTTGCGAATATCCGACTTGATCGGACAGCTGGCATCGCGAATGTCGGTGATTTTCATAGGAGAGCGATCCCCGGACCATTCCCGTTACATTTAAGGCCCTGTTACATAACAGAGCGGGCCCGAAACGCCAATTCCGGGCCCCCGCCTGAATCAAGCCCTGAAACCGGTCAGGGCCTGAATAATCTCTGTACGCTTTTGCCGGTCAGGCGCTGCGATAGAGCTTGGTCATCACGAACTCCTGGTGGCCGAGCGCTTCCGCTGCGGTCGTGCGGCCATTGGCGGTACGCACGATCATGTCGATCAACGCATCCCCGGCACTATCCAGGGTCATGTCCCGCTTCAGGATACCGGTCACGTCCAGGTCCACATGTTCGGACATGGTGCGCACGGTTCGCGGGTTCGCCGTAATCTTGATCACCGGCACGATGGGGTTGCCGACAATATTGCCCTGACCAGTCGGGAAGGTGTGGATCGCGTATCCGCCGGCGGCCATCAGGGTCACGCATTCCGCTGCCGCGGAGGAGGTGTCCATGTAGTAGAGGCCAGCACCTTTTGCCGGTGCTTCCGCCGGTTCCAGCACGTCGATATAGGTGCACTCACGGCCGATTTTTTCCAGATTGCCGAGGGCCTTTTCCTCGATGGTCGTCAGGCCGCCCTCGATATTCCCCAT
>JBPCWG010000320.1:0-8048 GCA_051009705.1 Methyloligellaceae bacterium
AATCCGAAAGTCACGGACACCGAAACCGAGAACGAAATAACCCTTAACAAACAAGGTGTTTACGATGCAGATCCAGGGCATCCAACTCCTGCAGATATTCGAGTTCCTGGTCATTTTCCGCCGAGGCAAGAAGGTCTTTTCGCATTCGCTCGACATCATAAGGATTTTGTGTCGCGTCCTCATCGGAAACTTTCGAACTCAACCACCAGGCTAAGTAAATCATCAGGCCGAAGACGGCACTACCGGCAACTATGGAAGCACTTGTCATCAGAATTTACCTTTATTCTATTCGGAAACTATTCTGCGCGTTTACAGATGGATTTACAAACATCATTCCGATCAAGTTTTGGATATCCTCTAAATTTTTGGGAATGATTATAATTCAAGAAATACAATTGAGTAAATTGCGGTCATTATTTTTGACAATGGTAAACGAATGCTCAAGTCTGGTATGGAAATGCAACCATTTACTTTGTCGGTAATGGTGTTTTTACCCTTCTCATAATAATTAAGTTGAATTATCCAGCACAATTGTCTAATCCCAAGAGTAAATAAATTATCGATCGATCAATTTAAGATCTTTGGGAGGGAGCCCAAATCTATGCGATTCTCTGACTTTGAATTGCGTGTCGAAACAATCGTTGAAAAGTTTTCCTCGGGATTGAACATCATTTCAGCCATTTGGCTGTCTTCCATCGCGGTGCTGATTTTGTCCGATGTCATCGGCCGGGAACTCTTCGGTTCTCCCATCTACGGGACAAATGAAATAGTATCAAACTCCGTGTTGTCGATTTTGTTCCTACAACTCCCCCTCTCGATTTTGAACAAAAACTCTCTGCGTACAACTATCGTCTATGGGCCTGCGAGCCAACGTGTAAAGTCATTGATTAACGCGGCCTCATACTTACTAGCCCTGCTCCTGTTTCTGGCCATCGGAATCGGCAGTTGGCCGAACATGATTGAAGCCTGGGAGATTCTGGAACAGGAAGGCTCGGGCATCGTGACCATTCCAGTCTATCCGATCCGAACCTTGGTCGTGTTCGTGAGTTTTGTCGGCATAGTTGTTTGTGCACTTCTCGTTTACCAGGCACTTATGCGCCCGGAAGCGTTTGAAGACGACTAAGACGAATTGATACAAACAACAGAAAACAATCGGTTTAGACAGCGAAAAGAATTCAATTGACCATTTTTCATCACAGCAGCAACACCGATGCCGGCTCCTTAAACCAGCCTGCAATTCGTGAAATCTGAGGATCGGGCATGGACGAGAATACAATTCTAATAATGATGTTCGGTCTGATGTTTGCCGGAATTCTGTCTGGCATACATATCGGGTTTGCATTCGGACTGACAGCTTTTATCGGCAACGTGCTGCTGTTCGGCGGATCAGAAGGCGACTTCGAAGGTGGCCTCAACATCGCGCTCAGCGGGGTCGGGAGCGTGGCTTATGAGTATCTGAGAAGCGAGGTGTTTGCCGCTATTCCACTGTTTATGCTGCTCGGAGACTTTGTTAACAAGTCCGGATCTGCTCGAGACCTCTATAACCTCATAAATCGGGGTTTCCGGATGATACCCGGCCGCCTTGCCGTCGCAACCGTTGGCGGCAACGCCGTATTTGCGGCCGTCACGGGTGTAAGTATTGCAGCTGCGGCGGCGTTCAGCCGGATTGCCTATCCGCAAATGCGATTACATGGCTACAACCGGCAGTTTGCCCTCGGTTCCGTGGCTGGCAGTGCTTGTCTTGGCATGATCATTCCGCCGAGTGTCCTGCTTATAGTCTGGGGAATTATCTCTGAGAAATCCATCGCCCAGCTGTTCATTGCCGGTGCCATTCCCGGATTGATCCTGGCCATATTCTTCATGATCTATATCGCCGTTTCGGCAACGATCTGGCCGGATCTGGCGCCTAAATATCATGATGAATCCGATGAGCAGCCAATGACCAAAGCTGAAATCGCCAGCGGGTTGGGTATCGGATCTATCATTCTGCTCGTTCTCGGCGGCATATGGGGTGGTCTGTTCACCCCCACCGAAGCTGGTGGTGTCGGTTCGGCCGCCGCCGTTATACTGGGAATTCTCAAAGGCATGAAACCCCGGGATCTCGCCCGTGCGGTTGTTGATTCCTGTAAGGCTGCTGCCCCGGTAATGTTCCTGCTGCTGACAGCAAACATGTATGCGAAGTTCATGGAAGCGGCCGGCATGTCGGAGCTAATTCGCGGCACGTTCGAAACTTACAATCTGGGAAACACCGAAATCATTCTGGTGATAATCGTGATCTGGCTCCTGCTCGGTATGATTCTCGACTCGATTTCGATCATCCTGATCACTGTTCCTATTTTCGTGCCGCTGACGGAGCCCTTTTTCGATCAAATCGCATTTGCCATCTTTGGCATTCTGGCGATCGAGGCCGGTCTGCTGACCCCTCCATTTGGATTGATCGTCTATACAGTGAAAGGAACGGTCGAAGATAAATCCGTTCAACTTGCGGAGATATTCAAAGGCTCAGTGCCCTACTGGATACTTATGCTGATTGTCATGCCCATGATCTGGGCCTGGCCGCAACTGGCAATCTGGTTACCTTCGCAGATGATTTAGAGGTCGAATACTATTGGATTTACCGTAAGTTATTTTTTGAATTGATTAACGATAATGAGAAAGCTCTAAGCAGGAGTTCGCGTTATCCGCCATATATTGGCAACAATAATGTTTAAACTAGGTATAGGAAAACAAAGGAGAAATATCGAAGTGAGTAAACTCTTCAAACATGCCGGACTACTAGGTGCAGTACTTGGTACTGCGATGCTGGTTGGCGGCCCCGCAAACGCCTTGTCGATGAAAGGTGATGAAATCACCTTGAGAATGGGTTCAGGACATCCGCCTTTCATTAACTACGTGAAGTACATGTCCGAATTCTTCGCACCTAAAGTCAAGGAACGTGTCGAAAAAGAAACGAAATACAAAATCAATTTCAAAGAACACTATTCTGGAACCGTTGTTAACGTCTTTGATACCCTCGAAGGTGTGCAAGATGGTCGCCTGGATATCGGCGGATGGTGCGTGTGCTTTGACGACGATAAAGCCATGGCGATGAACATTACCTATTTTGTTCCTTTTGCCGAGCCGGATGGAATGAAACAGGTAAAAACTATGGCACGCCTGATGAAGGAATTTCCGGAGCTTTATCAGGACTATGAGAAGCGCTACAAACAGAAGCTCCTGGCACAGGGTGGATTTGGCAACTACGGCCTCCTCACGGCATTCGACTGGAACACCTTCCAGGATCTGAAAGGCCGAAAAATCCTGGCTGCAGGCCCGAACCTTCCTTGGGTTAAAGGGGGTATTCCTGTTCGTACAACCATTCCTAAAGCCGCACAACAACTGCAGACCGGCGTTGGTGAAGGCATTGTGCTCTTCCCTGACACGGACTTCAAACTCAAACTCCATGAAGCGACCAAAGGCGGAGTATACACGGTTACGGATTTTGGAAACGTTATCCAGAACTCGTTGACAATGAATCTCCGAACTCGCTCAAAGCTACCACCGGAAGTCGTTAAAATTATCGACGAAGTTGCGCTGGAGTGGGCGATCAAGCACACCCAAGCCGCGGTAGATGATCATCAGTGGGGCCTCGACATGCTGGCAAAGGAAGGCGTGAAAATCAAAAAGATTGATCCCGCCGCGAAAAAAGCCTGGGCCGAACAGTTGCGCGACTGGCCAAATGAGCGCGCTCAAGCTGTGAAAGCTAAAAAAGGCATTGATATGCCCAAAATCATGAAAGCCTATATCAAGTATATGGAAGAGGCTGGTCACAAACTGCCTATCAACTATCCGATCAAATAGGCTTCCAGACAATAATCTCTATTATGAGCGGTGGCTTTGCCATCGCTCTTTTTTATCCGACGGTGACCAAAAGAAATAGTCAATCGGTGGATCTGGCCTTCCGTGTCTCAATCTATTCCGGAAATACATTTGTGGAGAAGCGTGTCTGCGAGTATCACAGTGAACCGGCTTTATCAGGAGAACTTAGATGGCTGACAGATACGGACCGCGCGGCGTTTTCGCCGTCATGATCCCACTTCAGAACGCGAATATGCAACCTGAGTATGAGATGATGAAACCTCAAGGGGTAAGTAATCAGATTTACAGGTTTGACCTTTCCAGACACGACAAAGCCGACGATGCCATGGTTAGTGCCGTTCCCGGCGCTCTCGGCTGCTGGCCGGACATGGTCATTTGCGGGAATTCGATCGAGATGCGGCTGTGGTCGAAAGAAAAGCATAACGCCTATGTGACACGGCTCAGAGCTGCGGTGAATGACGTCCCGCTGATCACGGCAACCGAAGCGACGGAAGCAGCATTGAGAACGATTGGAGCTAAACGAATAGGTGTTCTCTCACCCATGTCCGAAGAGTATTCTAAGAGCGTTCAGAATTATTATGCCTCCCTTGGATTCGAAACGCCTGCGGCCACCTGGTTAAAAGTCGATAAGCCGGAAAATATAATCAACGTCGGAATTGATGATGCGAAATCAGCATTTGAAGAAGTTATTTCTGATGATATCGATACACTGCTTCATGTCGGCGGCGCTCTCGGTATCGTAGACAAAATCGAGGAACTCGAGCAGACATTTAACCGGCCCGTGGTGTCTGTGAACGTAGCGACCTACTGGTACGCATTGCGCAAACACGGAATCCAGGATCCTTTGAAGGGATTTGGTAAACTGGGCGAAATGCCGGAAATTGTTTCGGAATAGAAAACAAAAAAATAATAATTACCTTTTGTTTTCATTGCCTTAACTTGCGATTGATCCCGGAAAACTGATCACCGCTGATAATTGTATTGTCGTGAAATTCGGAAGAAGTGTGCATATTTTCGACGTTTGAGGGTTGCGTCTTGGACATTGTTGGTTGATTGGTTATTCATAATGCAACCTCAAACCGACTCACCTCAATTGCATCGAATAATCTTCTATGAATGATCCCAGGCCTCTCCAAGAACTCGCCCTTCCGCCGAAGGATAATTGGGCCCTGTTCTTGGACTTTGACGGTACCCTTGTAAATCTGGTCGATCATCCGGAAAACGTAATGGTACTTCCCAAAGTACCTGAAATTCTTGCTCATATTTCCAACCACCTCAAGGGAGCCGTCGCAATTGTAACAGGGCGGGAAATACGGGACATCGACAAACATCTGGCTCCCATCCACTTTCCGGTTGCCGGTATTCACGGACTCACACGCCGCACAGCTGAAGGTGAGGTTATTGAACCTAACGGCAAGACCGATTTTCTTGATGATGTTAAGTCGCATCTCACACCTTTGCTGAAGCGACATACCGAGCTTCACCTTGAAATGAAGTCGCATTCACTGGCTCTTCACTACCGTGGAAATCCAGATCTCGAACAAATGTGTATCGATGCCATAAGAAACGGAACACATCACCTGGACAATGTCGAACTCTTACATGGCAAAATGGTTGTGGAGGCAAAACTTGGCGGCTTCAACAAGGGCATTGCTGTCAGCGATTATCTGCGGGAGCCTCCGTTTCATGGTCGCCTGCCGGTCTACGCCGGAGATGACTTAACGGATGAAGATGCGTTTGAAGTGGTGAACAGTAATTCCGGACATTCTATAAAAGTCGGGTCCGGAAACACCAAGGCAAAATTCCGTATCCAGAGTTCCGATGATTTTGTTCAATGGTTGAACAGGCTGGCTGTATCGATTTAAAGGAGCAGAAATGACCGGTAACCTCAATCTTGGTGTCGTTGGTAACTGCAGTTATGGCGCTCTCATTGACGAGAAAGGCCGCATTGTCTGGTGTTGTTTCCCTCGATTTGACGGCGATCCTATATTTCATTCCCTTCTAGGCTCTCCCGACAATAATCCGGAAGATGGAACTTTCGCCATCAGTCTCGAAGGTCTCAAAGAAACAAACCAGCATTACAAAAAGAATACGGCGATCTTAAAAACCCAATTGCATAGCGATGAAGGATCAGTCGAAATTACAGACTTCGCACCGCGTTTTATCTGGCGCGATCGGCTATTCCATCCCCTGACCCTGGTCAGAAGGATCGTTCCCCTTTCGGGTCGACCACGCATCAAAGTTCAGATACGTCCACGCTATGACTATGGCAAACATGCCATGCAGACCACCCATGGTTCCAACCACATCCGCTATATCACTCCTGAAACGACCTACCGTCTGACGACAGATGCCCCGATCGACTACGTAAGAAACGAGACTCTCTTCAATCTCGAAGATCCGATAAATATTGTATTCGGTCCCGATGAAACCTTGTCTGAAGGGGTAAGTAATATCGCCAGGCTTTTCGAAGAGCGGACCGACAATTACTGGAGAAGCTGGGCTCGCCGTCTCGAACTGCCTTTTGAATGGCAGGACGCCGTGATCCGTGCCGCCATAACGCTCAAAATGTGCACCTACGAACAGACCGGAGCCATTATTGCCGCCCTGACAACGAGTATCCCAGAAGCGGCGGGAAGTGCCCGAAACTGGGACTACAGATTTTGCTGGGTGCGGGATGCCTTTTTTGTTGTCCGGGCCTTAAACAGTCTTGCCGCTGTCAAAACAATGGAAAACTACTTTCGCTGGCTCATGAATATTGTCCAGCAGCCGGAGAGTGGTCACTTGCAGCCGGTATTCGGTATTGGACTGGAAAAGGAATTAACGGAGCGGCAGGTGGAATCTCTGCCGGGTTACCGGAAAATGGGACCTGTTCGCGTTGGCAATCAGGCCCATGAACATTTCCAGCATGATACGTACGGAAATATTATCCTGGGGGCCACTCAGGCTTTTTTCGATCGACGATTGTACAGGCAGGCAGGACTAGACGATTTTATTCACCTTGAGAAAGCTGGTGAACAGGCATTTCAATTTTATAATCAACCAGATGCGGGCATTTGGGAACTCCGATCACGTGCCCGCATTCATACGTCGTCAAGCCTTATGTGCTGGGCGGCGTGCGACCGGTTGGCAAAAATTGCAGCACA
The DNA here is from genome assembly GCA_051009705.1 of Methyloligellaceae bacterium. Taxonomy (GTDB): domain Bacteria; phylum Pseudomonadota; class Alphaproteobacteria; order Rhizobiales; family CAYWUX01; genus JANQOC01. The sequence continues at coordinate 7,005 of JBPCWG010000320.1, forward strand.
ATTGGAACAGAGTGATCGTGCTAAAATTTGGAAAAAGCGGTCACATGTTATAAAAGAAGTCATCCTCAAAGAAGCTTGGTCCGACAAACGTAATTGCTTTGTCGAGAGTTTTGGGGGCAAGGATCTGGATGCCAGCGTTTTGCTTATGGCAGAAGTCGGACTAATAGATCCGAAAGATCCGCGGTTCGTCGCCACCGTTGACGCAATGGAAGAGGAATTGGCTCGCGGACCGTATATGATGCGTTATGAGGCACCGGATGATTTTGGCAAACCTGAAACAGCCTTCAATATTTGTGCATTTTGGAGATTGGATGCCCTCGCCCGTATTGGCCGCAAGGAAGAAGCGCGGGATATCTTCGAATCCCTTCTTGCCACCCGAAACCATCTCGGATTGCTGTCCGAAGATACGCATCCGGAAACAAAAGAGCTCTGGGGAAATTTTCCTCAAACTTATTCCATGGTCGGAATAATTAACGGGGCCATGCGTTTGTCACGATCCTGGGAGAGTGTTGTTTGAGTCGATTAGTTGTCATATCTAATCGTATTGCCGATTTGACCAAGTCTTCCCAGTCAGGTGGACTGGCCGTTGCTTTGGTTGATGCACTGAAGGCCACGGGCGGCTTATGGTTTGGCTGGGGCGGCGATATCGTCGGCGACGGAACAAAAATTGAAACAAACATTCAGACCATAGACACTGTAACGGTCGCATCAGTTCCTCTGACCGAGGAAGATTATGATCAGTATTATCTAGGATTTTCCAACAAGGAACTCTGGCCTGTCTTTCACTACCGGTTGGACCTTGCTGAGTTCGATACCGACTACGTAAATGGCTATCGCCGCGTCAATCAGATGTTTGCCGATAAATTGTGCCCGCTGCTAAAGCCCGATGATCTGATATGGATTCACGATTATCATCTCATCCCGCTCGCCGCAGAATTGCGACAGAGAAATGTCGGTCAGACGATCGGATTTTTCCTCCACATTCCTTTTCCGCCACCGGAAATTCTGTCCGCAACTCCGGAACATGAATGGCTTGTCCGTTCT
>JBPCWG010000321.1:0-4128 GCA_051009705.1 Methyloligellaceae bacterium
AGATTACTCTCCGTCATTCGGAAAGGAAATACATGGACATGAAATCTCTTTTGTCCACCCCTGAAGGCATGGGTAATGAATTCCCATAACTCCCCAATCACCGGATTGGTCATGGCATAGCAGCCAATTGAGGAACAGCCTCCGTGGACCATCAAATAATCACCGGTCCGACCGTAAGATTTGTCAAGAAGGTTTGGATATCCGAGATTAAACGATCTGTACCAGCGGCTGTTAGGATTGAGCTGTCCTCGTGAAACTGTATAGAAGCCTTCAGGCGCCTGCCGATCTCCCTGTTTCAATTTTGGCCCCAGCCGGCCGGACCAACGACAGATCGGATAAGTTTCGAACAGGACGAATTTTTTGTCGCGCCTGATCCAAAGTTCAAGCTCATGCTCGCGCTTAAAGATTCGCATGAACACGGCACTGCCCAATTCCAGCTTTTCGCTTTTCAACCGCTGCCGGAGTTTAGCCAGGTCGGGCGTGCCCGCAAGGGGAATGCCCAGACGTCTTCGGACTTTTCGGTCAATGTAATCTACGGCGTCCAGGGCGACGAGAATATAGTGTCGCGTCGGTGTCCAGTTGTAGGAAAATACACCGGCGCTGATAACAATAATCAGAAAGATAAGAAACTTTCTCATACCCAACGACTAAATTTTGGCTTTAAATTACCCACAATCTTAACAAGGAGCTGACCGTCATTGGCAACCTAAGGTTGACTGACACTCATGGAATTTTTGACCGCAAGGTTTCTCAGCGACCCCGGTTGTGTCAGGAGGCCAAATCCCGAAGACCCGGGGGTTTTTGCAACTTCCAATCTGGGTTCACCGAGGTAAAGATCGGGCCGCACTTTTCGATAAATTGGACACGCTGCGTTGGGGTCTAGGCGACCGCCCGGAATTCCGTTGACAAAACTTGCATTCAGAAGGTACCGCCGGTCACAAACATCAACTTTCGCCGGGATCTTTGACTTTTCAAACGTGTCATAACCCTCTTTTAGCATACTCCAGAAACCATACCATTTTGATTTTCTGTGCAACCGCATATTCTCTTCGGTCATTCGGAAAGGATATGCATGGACCCGAAAGGTTTTCTGGCCACCTTTAAAGGATTCACGTGCGAGATTGTAAATTTCCTCGATCAGGGCATTGGTCATTGCGTAACAACCCGCAGAGCTGCAGTTTCCGTGGATCATTAAATGCGCACCGGTTCGCCCATGCGCCCGGTCGTATGCGTTTGGATAACCCAGATTGAACGACAGATGAAACTTGCTTTTAGGATTCATCTGATGTTGGGCAACGCGATAAAATCCTTCCGGGGCTTGCTTATCACCCTTGTAAAGTTTGGGCCCGAGCTTACCGGACCAGTTGCAAATAGGATATGTCTTAAAGTGGTGAAACCGGCCGTTTTCTTTCTGCTTCCAGACTTCCAGCTCCGATTCTTTTTTGAATACGCGAACAAATATCGGTGCCTGCTCACCCATGCCTTTTTCTGCGAGATTGGCGAGTACATAAGAAGGAAGTGGTTTTAAGTGGGGAAGGGTAGACTGGGCGCCACATGCAGTGAGAGTCGTCAGGAGTCCTGCGACGATCAGCCTTTTTGTTCTGAATAAACCAATCATACGCCGTGCCCCTTGCGCACTTGGATCACCTTGCAGCGGAATTTGTTAATTGTTTCTTAAAAGACTGTTAACACATTGTGAAATCACAACTTGATCACAATGCGAACTATTAACAAGGAAAATTCGGCCAAGAGTGGGCAGTTTGGTGTCTTAATTTGTCTATTTTTAGACCGTTTAGTCTAGTCTGGCTTACAAATTCTTACCGATTTGCAAAAATTTGTCATGCCGTTGAGATCGAATTTCCGGTCCACTCATACCATCAAATTCTTCAAGTACTTGCTGTACGGCAATACCTGTTTCAAAAATGGCCTGTACTTTTTCCCGATGGGCACCACCAAGGGGCTCGGAAACAATTCGATCAATCACGCCCAGGGATTCAAGATCCTGGGCTGTAATTTTCATATTCGTTGCGGCGTCTTTCGCCCGGGATGAATCCCGCCAGAGAATGGAAGCGGCGGCCTCTGGAGAAGCGACGGTGTAAATCGCATGTTCCAGCATCAAGACTTTATTGGCCGATGCAATGGCAACAGCTCCCCCCGATCCCCCCTCACCGATGACAGCGGCAATGATCGGAACTTCAACGGTCAGGCAACAATCTGTCGATCTGGCGATGGCTTCAGCCTGCCCGCGTTCTTCGGCGCCGATGCCAGGATAAGCACCAGCCGTGTCGACGAACGAAATGATCGGTAGCTTAAACCGGTTCGCCATGTTCATGAGCCTGACGGCTTTACGATAACCTTCGGGCCGGGCCATGCCAAAATTGTGTTTAATCCGCTTTTCCGTGTCGGATCCCTTTTCATGCCCCACAACCATGACCGGTCGGCCATCGAACCTGCCCAAGCCTCCGACAATGGCAAAATCCTCGCCGAAATTTCGATCTCCGGCAAGTGGAACAAAGTCATCAATCAGCTGTTCGACATAGTCAGAAAAGTGCGGCCGATCAGGATGCCGAGCGACCTGGGTCTTCTGCCAAGGCGACAGGTTCGAATAGATGGATTTCAAAGCTTCGTGAGCTTTGACCTCGAGCTTGGCGATCTCATCGGAGATCGACATCTTATCTTCTTCTTCGGCAAGCGAACGCAGTTCGGCAACTTTGCTTTCCAGTTCTGCAATGGGTTTTTCGAAGTCAAGATAAGTGCGCATGTGAGCTAATTCACCCGCACCGGCCATTATTCCGCCTCCCACAACGCGTTACGCCTGTTTTCAATAAGAGTAACAACAATTAACCTGGGTTGTATATAGTGCACTCAAAGCTGTCTTAAAACCTTTGCAGACCATAAACAAGCACAATACTTAACACCAACTTCAACCAAGAGATTGGGTTAATTGTTTATCTGCCAAGGGATGGTGCTCATATACGATCTTTTTCAGTCTTTCTTCGAGTATATGGGTATAAATTTGCGTCGTCGAGATGTCGGCGTGGCCCAAAAGCTGCTGAACCGAGCGTAAATCAGCACCCCGCTCAAGTAAATGGCTTGCAAAAGCATGGCGCAAAACATGGGGGGAAACACGGTCTGGAGCCAGTCCGGCTTCCGTGGCAACCAGTTTAAGTTCCTGTGCAAAACGTTGCCGGGTCAAATGCCCTACCTTGCTTCGAGACGGGAACAGCCAGACCGATTCTTTTGTTTTTTTCGAGTTTTCGAATTCTTCGCCCATTTGTTCAGACAAGTAGACTTCAATGGCAATTTTGGCCGGTTCGTTGAGGGGCACAAGTCTCTCGCGGCCACCTTTACCCTTAATGGAAATCAACCGATCATCCCCGACAAGGACCGACCGGGGAAGGGAAACCAGTTCCGACACGCGAATTCCGGTGGCATATAAAATCTCCATAAGGCAGTGAAACCGCAAGTTTCTCTGTTTTTCCCGCCCCTCCGCGCCATCGATTCTATGCCTGGCATAAGCCAGTAATCTGTCAACTTCATCGAATGACAAGTGTTTGGGAAGACGTCGTTGCATCTTGGGTCCATCGATGAAATCACAAGGGTTTTGTTGAATCAGGTCTTCTGACAGCAGGTAATGATAATATTGTTTTATCGCCGAAAGCCTTCTTGCGCGCGATGAAGCAGAGAGTCCATCGTCATTCAAATGGGCCAAGTAAGCTCTTATGTCTGCCGGTTGCGGCAGGTCATCTCTGCTAATTCGGGTTTCCAGGAAAGAGAAAAGATCCATTAGATCTCTTCGGTAGGCCTCAATTGTATTCTGGGCAGCACCACGTTCGGCTCGCATCATGTTGAGAAAATTCACGAGTTGCTGTCTGCTGTCGATTTTCATGAAAATTGGTGCTTCCAGCGCGTTTCCAAGCGAAACAACGATATCAATAGGCTATTACATCAGATCTTAACAAATCTTAATGATTTCCGATTTTGTGCCAGTCTTGGATTAACGCGGAAACGGCAACCTGTCGTGCCTGCCTTTCTAGGCCGACGGCTTTTAGGGCGCGGATGGTGTCCTGCAGAACCAGGACATGTGCCTCTGAGATATCGTTTGGACCTATCGCGCTGATCGCCATC
>JBPCWG010000322.1:0-4590 GCA_051009705.1 Methyloligellaceae bacterium
GCTCTGGTCCCGCCATGACATTGAGATAATACAGATCATATCCGTGGCAGGCGGCACAGGGGTGATATCCCCGGGGTACGAGAACCGTATCGCCATTCTCGACCGTCAGCGCCTCATCAAGTGTTCGGTCATCCGTATATACGCGCTGGAACGCAAATCCCTGCGGTGGATTGATGCGGTGATAATAGGTTTCCTCAAGGAGAGATTCCTCAGGCAGATTGTTCTGGTCATGCTTGTGCGGGGGATAGGACGATGTATGACCTCCCGGTGTGATCACTTCAACCACGAGCAGGGAGTGTGCCGGTTTGTCCTCCGGCAGGATGTTCGTCACGTAGCGTGTATTGGTGCCCGTTCCCCGGGTTTCTTTCGTGAGATCGCCAGGCAGGATGGCACGTGGCGGCTGGATCGATGATCCCGGTGCCGAGCAGACGGCCAGCTCCAAATCTGTTTCCGCCGTTACCGACCAGCGAGCGCCGGCCGGGACATAGATGGCTGCCGGTTCGCCTTCAAACACGGTTTGCCGGCCCCCCATCAGTCCAAAATCAAGATCCCCCGCTGTCGCGGTGCCCGACCCGGTGAGCCAGACGAGGCAAATTTCGCGCGTTCCGGTCTCGGCGTTCAGAGATTGGCCGGGGCGCAGTCGGTGAACCTGAAATCCGACATAACGCCAACCGGCCGTTTCGGGGGTGATGTCCGTTAGGAGACCGGAATACCCCGACGGTTTGACCAATAGGGAGGACATTTCAGTTGCCAAACCTATCTCTCAAACTGTACCCCCGAGGGAACCTTCCAGTTGCGCCATTTCCTGCCCGCCGGCCATGAGATCCTGGAGTTCTTCCGGCGTGATCTCGCCTTTTTTGGCCGTACCGAGGGTTTTACCGCGATTGAGCACGGTAAAGCGGTCGCCAACGGCTAGGGCGTGGCGCACATTGTGAGTAATGAAAACGATGCCGATACCCTGATTGCGTACCCGGTCAATGGTTGCCAGAACATTGGACGTTTGCCGAACACCGAGGGCGCTGGTCGGCTCATCGAGGATGAGAACCTTGGCTCCGAAATAGACGGCGCGGGAAATAGCGACGGTTTGCCGTTCGCCGCCGGAAAGCGTGCCCACCGCCTGGTCCGGTCCGCGCAGATTTATGCCCATCTTGCGCATTTCCTCGACCGCAATCCTGTTGGCTTCGTCGGTATCAAAGCGTTTGAACAGGCCCCGCCCCTTTGTCGGCTCGCGACCCATGAAGAAATTACGGGTCACGGACATCAGAGGGATCATGGCAAGATCCTGATACACGGTCGCGATGCCGGCTTCCATGGAGTCCCGCGGGCTGCCGAAGCTCATGGGTTTGCCTTCGAAGTAAATTTCTCCGGCCGTGGATTTGTGAACACCCGACATGGTTTTGATGAATGTTGATTTTCCGGCACCATTGTCTCCGAGAAGGCAATGGCATTCCGCGGCCCTGACATCGAAAGACACCCCTGCCAATGCAATGACATTGCCGAAATGTTTTTCAATATCTTTCATTTGTACAATTGGATCTGACATTTTAGCGCTCTCCCGTGACACGTTTACGGATCATGTTGTTGAAGAGAACCGCGATCAGCAACATGCCGCCGAGGAACACCAGATACCAGTCCTGGTCGATCTGGGTATAGGTCAGTCCAATCAGCACCATGCCGAATATGATGGACCCAAAGAATGCCCCAATGGCCGAGCCATAACCGCCGGTCAGCAGACAGCCACCGATAACCGCGGCGATGATCGCTTCAAACTCCTTTTGAAATCCGCGTCGGGCGTCGGTAGAACCACTGTCCAGAACGGTAATGGTGGCGACCAACGTGGCACAAAATGCCGTCAGCATGAAGAGGCCGAGCTTGACATTCCTGACCGGTACGCCTGAGTTCGAGGCGGCATTGGCATCACCGCCTGAAGCAAAAATCCAGTTGCCCACGGGCGTTTTCAGCAGAACATAGGTCGCCAGCAGCGCCACAAGGACAAACCATAGAATTTCCACGGGGATACCCTGAACCTTGGGTGTGCCGTTTTTGAATTTGTCGATGAGGTCCATATTGGCGAGCATGGTAAAAAATCCGGGAAAGGCATCGCCACTGAAGAAAGGAGCGAGAAAATCACCTTCAACCGCATCGCGAACGCCGCGTAATTGCGTCGATCCGCCTGTGGCCCATTTGAGGCCCACAAGGGAGAGGCCGCGGAAAATAAAAAGAAAAGCCAGGGTGACGATGAAGGAAGGCAGTCCCGTACGCAGAACGATCTCACCGTTGATTGAACCGATAATCCCGGCAAACACGAAAGTCGCCGGAATGGCGAGGATCAGAGGCACGTCGAAGGTCACCACGCAAGCGCCAAAAAAGAGACCGAAAAAGGCAACCATGGACCCCACGGACAAATCGAACTCGCCGCCGATCATAAGCAGGGCGGCACCGATCGCCAGGATTCCCAGCTGGGCTGCCGGTGACATGAAATTCATAAACCCTGCCAGTGTGAACATTGCGCTGTCGGCAGTGAACAGGAAGAATACCGTAACCAGAATAACGCCGGCGATAGCCCCGAGTTCCGGTTTCTTCATCATACGGGCAAAGAAGGTTTCGTCTTTGACCCGTTCGTCTGTGACCGCTGTGGCTTCCGTAGCCATTTCATCCTCCCGTTATTTCAACGGGACGGCAATGGGCCGTCCCGTATGCTCAACTTTTTATTGTTTTTGTGGTCTATCGAATGCCCTTGGCTGAAAGTTCAACGACCTGCGCCGCTTTATCCTTGGTGATCAGGTTCGGGCCGGAAGGTACGTTCCCTCCGGGGATCAGACCAAAATCCGCATGCATGGCCAGAAAGACCACGGGTAAATAACCCTGCAGGAACTGCTGCTGATCGATGGCAAAGGCTGCGTCACCTTTACTGACAGACTCAAGGTAACTTGCAGAGAGGTCAAATGAGCCAACGGCTACATCTTCGCCACGCCCAATGGCTTTGACCGCTTTAACAGCCGGCTCGCCGGCCAGGGAAGCCCCGAGAGCGATAACGGCATCCACCTGGCTGTCGGATTCCAGGGAAGCTTTTACCTTGGATTCAATTTCTGCCGGATCATTGGTTGTCGGCAGAACGACAACTTTGCCGCCAAATCCTTTTTTGAACCCGGCACATCGAGAATCGAGGGCGACATTACCAACTTCATGGTTGATGCAGATGGCGCTTTTCTTGCCCATGCCTTTCATTTTTTCTCCAGCCGCCAGACCGGCATCAAACTCTTCCTGTCCAACATGCAGGAGAGCCCCGAGTTTCTTTGAGACATCGGAACCGGAATTCATAGAGATGACGGGGATACCCGCCGCGACAGCTTTTTTGATAGACGGTCCGAGGGCATCGCCGTCAGGAATAGAAACCACTATCCCGTCAGGTTCCTGGTTAACCGCAGCGTCGATGAGCTGGCTCATGGCCACCATGTCGAATGTTTCCGGTGCCCTGTAGGAAACTTTCGCGCCCGTGTCCTTGGCCGCTTTTTCGACACCATTCTTGACAACTGACCAGAACGGGTCACTTGCCTGTCCGTGTGACACAACAATGATTTCCGCAGCCCAAGCAGAGGCAGCCATCATCAGGGTCGTCACAGCTATTGCAAACGTCTTAACTATTCGGTTCATTCTTTTCCTCCCGAATTTCGAACAATTGGTCAGGGAAAACTCTCTCCCGGGCAAATCTAACCATAATTGCACAAAATTTGCAACCGGTTGCAAAATCATTATATAATAAATTGTAGAGACAGGTAGACTCGAACACGCGCGATCGGGCAAACGACAACCAATTCAACGTCGGGAGTTGCAAAATGGCTGTCACCTTGAAAGAAGTGGCAAAAATGGCCGGTGTGTCGCGCTCGGCGGTGTCCCGTACGTTTACGACCGGTGCCAGTGTTTCGGATAAAACCCGTAAAAAAGTCGAGAAGGCCGCTCGGGAACTGGGATTTCGCCCCAGCCTGATCGCCCGGAGTCTGGCCACCAAGCGCACCAAACTCATCGGTCTTATCGCCAACAATTTCCAAAATCCGATCTTTCTCGAGGTCTTTGATCTCTATACCCAGGCCCTGCAAAAACTGGGATTACGGCCACTGCTGGTGAACCTTACAAATGAAACCAATCTTGATCAGTCGATTGAGATGCTGAGGCAGTATAATGTTGACGGCGTGATTGTCGCCACGTCCACCTTGCCTCCCTATTTTGCAAAGTCTCTGAAAGACGCCCAGCTGCCCGTCGTCCACGTGTTCGGGCGCGCCGGCATAGGCACCGATGTTCATGTGGTCGGTATCGATAATTTTGCCTGCGGCCAGATGGCGGCGGAAACCCTGTGCAATCACGGATACCGGCAACTCGCCTTTTTGGGTGGTCCGGAGACAGCAACGACCACTCAGGATAGGGCTGCGGGATTCGTGCAATATCTGCGGGATAAGGGGATGGAGCCGGCGGACATCCGATATGCCAGCGCTTACGAGTATCAGGCAGGACGCAAGGCGATGTCAGATCTGCTGCAGGCGAAAACCGTTGATGCCGTGTTCTGCGGCGATGATCTTATTTGCATGGGGGCCC
>JBPCWG010000323.1:0-4054 GCA_051009705.1 Methyloligellaceae bacterium
ATTTTCAACTATTGTGCGGGAGCAGTTACTGGAACTTCAGGAGCAGCTTCGCAAGGAGAAATCCTTTCAGGTGATACTCGTTTTTGCAGGCGTCGACGGAGCCGGCAAGAGCGAAGCGGTAGCGCTGCTTAATCAATGGATGGATGCGCGCTGGCTGACAACGTGTGCCTATGACGAGCTGACAACAAGCGAGCGCGAGCGGCCGGAGTTTTGGCGCTACTGGCGGGACCTGCCCCCGCGCGGGCGTATCGGCATGTTCCTGAGTGCCTGGTATTCGCAGCCGGTCCTTGATCGCGTGTATCGGAACATCGACGAGGCTACCTTTATCAAACATATTGAGCGGATTGCCGCCTTCGAAAATGCGCTTGTCGATGACGGCGCTCTGATCATGAAATTCTGGATGCATTTGAGTAAGGATGCCCAGGAGATCAGGTTGAAATCACTGGAGGATGATCCACTAACCTCGGCCCGGGTCAGCGAGCGGGACTGGGAACACTGGAAGATTTACGAAAATTTTATTGAGGCAGCCGAACAGGTCATCGCCCGGACCAACAGGGGCAAAGCCGCATGGACAATCGTGGAAGGTGTTGATTCCAACTACCGGAATTTGACGGTAACATCAATGCTACGCGACGCCCTGCAACGCAAGTTCGCGGAACAAGAGGCTCAGAGCTCGCCAACGGAGACGGACCAGAACAGAGAGAAATCGAAAAAAAACAAGAAGAAAACCGCGCAGTCGGTTACCGCAAAGTCAGGCGCCAAAAAGCGAACGATTGAACCGACGATGGACAGTCCGCACCCGACAACTATTCTGAGACAGCTGGATATGGACCAGTCCGTTTCAAAGCAGGAATACCGCACCGAACTCCGCGAATTGCAGGCTCGCCTCTATCATCTACACTTGCGTGCCAGGGAACAGGGCGTATCGTCGATCCTTTTATTCGAGGGGCCGGATGCGGCCGGCAAAGGCGGCGTTATCCGCAGAATCACCAATGCTTTGCAACCGCGCAATTACCAGGTGCACGGAATTGCCGCACCCACTGAAGAAGAAACTGCACAACATTATCTGTGGCGTTTCTGGCGCCACCTCTCCCGCGCCGGACGTGTCACGATTTTCGATCGCTCCTGGTATGGCCGTGTTCTCGTGGAACGGATTGAGAAATTCGCCACCGAAGAAGAATGGAGACGCGCCTTCGCCGAAATAAATGATTTTGAAGCGCAACTCGTCGATCATGGCATTGTATTGCTGAAATTCTGGATACATGTCGATTCGGACGAACAGCTGGCACGCTTCAAGGCGCGTGAGCTGATCAAGTATAAGCGCTGGAAACTGACAGAGGAGGACTGGCGCAACCGGGAGAAATGGGACGACTACGAAGAAGCCGTACATGACATGGTACAATATACCAGCACCCAGCTCGCCCCCTGGAATCTCATTGAGGGTAATGACAAGCGCTTTGCACGGCTGAAGGTCCTGCGTAAATATTGCGAGAAACTGGGAGCGGTTCTGTGAGCCCCACCGGGATTCCGCAATCAAAATTTCGCGAGATTGCCGACCGCAAGCATGCAATATCCCCCGCGTACAAACAAGCGCCACACCCGGGAAATGAAAACAGCATTGAATTCGACGGCCTAAGCCGACTCTACACTTTCAGCTGCCGCAAATTCATCTGCAGCGAACTGCAGTTCTATGGTGATGCCGTTGGGATCTTTGACGAAGATCTGGCGCGCATCGACGTTGGGAACCACGCGTTCGGAATAGTCCACGGACATGCTCTTTAAACGTTGTGTAATTTCCGGATAGCCTTTGACGCCGAAAGCGAAATGGTCAAACGAACCGTGGCCTTCCGTATTCACGGCATCGGGTCCCAGATATTGGCGCACATGTTCCTGTGAGTCGGGGCTAACATCCACCAGGTGGATAATGGGATTATCGTTCAGATAGAGCCAGCGGCCCCCGAATTTGAAATCGGGCCGATACCCGTCTTTCAGATCGAGCAGGTTCGAATAAAAAGTGCAGGTATCATCCAGTTTATCGGTGCGGATTGAGAAATGATTGAAACTAATTGACAACATCTCGTGCGATTTCTCCTCAGTGTTTCGGGTGAACGCGAAAGGTTCACGGCACCAAAACTAATTGAATTTGAGGAGTCGCAATTGATCTAGATCATAAAACGGTCCGTCGACTGAATATTTATGGTGAGCATCGTGTCTTTCGTCCGAATTTCTTACCGGAGAATTGGCTGCGCGGCCCAGGCGAGGGGGAATTCGAGCGGATTGCGTCGCTGTACGGTTTATTCATCCGCCGTATCGCGTTCCAAAATTGCGTGTGCCCGCACCGGGAACGTGCCCATCTCATTCACCTTGGGCGGCACTGCTCAAAACCGGAAAGCGTCCGTGCGAATGGCTGAGAGATTTGTCAGATGTTCTACGATCGGAATGCCCGCTGCCAACAGAATGGAATGTACCGGGCGCTCGCCGCCGGATGTATTGTCGATATTGTAAGAATCTATACCCACAAGAGTCGCGCCGCCGGATTTCAGATAGTGTGCTGCTTCGGCCGTGAGATAGGGATGATTTTCAAAGTAGACCTCGGTTCCCCAATGATCGCTCCATCCGGTTTCGATCAGAACCGCCCGGCCGGTTATTTCCGTCGCGGCCAAGGCAGGCCACTCTATGGCTCGGCTCTCCTGACCGCGCAACCGGATGACGGTACCGGGAATATTCGAGATACGATCCAGATTTAAACCCGATAAATCGTCACCCCGCCGGAATCGATGGTAAGGGGCATCAATGTAAGTTCCCGTATTCGCTACGAACTCCATTTTCCCGATCTGAAACTCTGTTCCTTGAGTGTAAAATTTCCGGGATTCCGCATGCGAGAGGTAGTCGCAAATCCGAGGCGCCGGAAGCCCTTTATAAGTCATCATTCCATCATAGATCGTATGACTTAAATCAATCCAGGTCTCCTTGGCAGACGCCTTCTCTGTTACTTTCTCAAGAGTTTCCCGATGATCCCGGTATCCGCGTTTGTAGGATTCTTCGATTATGTTTTTGTTCAAAATTCTTGTCTCACCAACCATCAGCAGATTGAGGTCTTTGTTGATCGCGGCCGCCAGTTCCCGGTCGCTTATCGTGTCGCCCGGAATATCGAGTCGAAATCCCTGCCCCTGAATTCCGCCGCCGTTGGAAAATTCGATTTCGAAATCGAAACACACTCTTTTATCGATCAAATTTTCGCTCCTTCCGCTTGTTAGACCTGTGCCTGCGCACCTTGGCCCGGTTACCGCACCCGGAAGACGAAGAACACCACCGTCGTTTTTGCGGCCTGGAATTGTCAAGAAAGAGCATTGCGCAGCCGACACAGCGGCGCAATCGTGCTCGCTTCTCCACGTGCAGGAGAAACAACACATCGGCTGCGATGGTTGCACACAGGGCATCACAGGGGGTGTCGCTCTCAAGGGTAAGACGCCCGTTACTGAAACGGGGCCGAAAGTCCTTGCCTCCGGCCTGTTCATTCAAAAGATCGATAGCTTGGGGATTTAGGGGCTTCGCGTCCACAATGGCGGAAAGAACAACAAAGGCAGCTTCCCGTATTCGCCTGATTTTATCGAGAAACGCGGCATCGATATCAATCCCATCGGCAATACCAGCACCATGCAGCCACTTAGTTAAATGGGCTGGAGACAATAACAATTCCTGGCACGCCCCGGACCGGTCGGAAACCGTGTCGACCAGATTTAACGACACCGAGCCCGCATGAAAATCGAATTGCCTCAACATGTAACTACTTTAACTAGTTACAATTCTCTTGTCAATTTATAGCAGATTGTCGGAGGAAATATTCGGTCCTGCCGCCGGCGTAAAGGGCAAGGGTTCCGGTTGCCGGAAATTGTTTTTAAGGTAGTATGACCGGACGGAAAACCGACCCACCCCGGGGGACATTATGACGCCGCTTGAAAAACTTCGCGCCCATTCTCAGGAATTTCGCAAGGAAATTATTGAACTTGCCCCCAATGTCTGGGGTGCCGTCGGATATGCGGCATCGAATGTC
>JBPCWG010000324.1:0-3413 GCA_051009705.1 Methyloligellaceae bacterium
GTGCATGTGGGACCGCGTGCGACTTTCCCACTGGCGGGTATGCACGCCGATACATTTGCCCGCGGCCGCATCCTCCTCGTCGGTGAAGCCGCGCATCTCATTCCACCCATTGGCGCCCAGGGCCTGAATCTCGCTATCCGGGACTGCATTGCCCTGACGGAAATTCTCGGGGACTTGCGACAAACCGATACTGCTGATGAACGCCTTCCCGGTCTTATAAATGATCCCGGCCATCCCGACAGACTTGATGCCTACAACCAGGCTCGAAAGTCGGACATCCGAAGCCGTTCCGCCGCTGTGGACCTCATGAACCGCTCCCTGATCAGCGGTTTTGTGCCGCTGCAGGCCTTCCGCAGTCTCGGCCTGCACCTCATAAAGGGTTTTGGACCGATTAAAAAGTTCTTCATGGAACAGGGACTCGGTGCAACGTCTTTGAATCCGGTTGACCGCTCAGCAGAAGACGATCCCACTTCTAAGAGCAACACCGCAACTTAATCTTCCTATTGAGACACATTCCTCCGGTACACATTCCACCGATACACAATCCTCCGGTAAAGTCTTGTAAAACGAAGACCGGCCCGGCCGGAAGTGACACCCACCTCTTCTGATCGCCGCTGCATGACCCTTGTGGCATGACGTCACCTGACGTGGATTGTCGCTTGACGGATCAAACAGGGCATGGCTACACAGATTTGCTGTTACCTTGATTAATACTGATTCTGAGATCTTACCGTCTATGACCCCCTGGCTTTACACGCGCTATTTTGCAGAATATTTGTTGCTGCGACTGATCATCGGTGCCGTACGCCTGTTGCCCCTCGATAAAGCCGTGGCCGCGTCCGCAAGCGCCTGGGGATTCCTGGCGCCCCTGAGCCGGCGCCGTCATGAGCGGGCCATGAACAATCTGGCCAAGGCTTATCCGGAAAAAACCGAGGAAGAACGGGACCTGATTGCCCGCGCCATGTGGAAAAATCTTGGCCGGGTTATGGCTGAAACCATGCAGATGGACCGCCTGCTGAGCGAACCTGAACGCATTGAAATCATCAACAGTCACATCCTCGAACGTTATCGCAACAAGCTTGGAGCAGCGGTTTGCGTTTCCCTGCATACCGGCAATTGGGAACTCGCCATGTGGCCCCTGGCGGTCAATGGGGCCAAACCGGCGGCGGTTTACCGGCTTGTAAAAAATCCCCTCGTCGACCAGTACCTGCGGGGACAGAGAACGGAAATTTATCCCGGCGGGTTATTTGCCCGTGGACGCGGGGTGGGCATCAATGCCGGGCACGAGACCGCGCGCATGGTTGGCAGCTATATCCGCAATGGCGGCCGTCTCGGAATGCTTGGTGACCTCTTCGACAGGACCGGTATCCCGGTTCCCTTTTTTGGACACGATGCCCCCTCGACACCGTTTCCCGCAATGCTTGCCCGGCGTATCGGTACACGGCTGTGGATCGGCCGCTGCATTCGGATCGGCGATGCCTGCCGTTTCAAGGTTGAAATGATGGAGGTCAGGGTTCCCCGGACAGATGATTTTGATGCGGACATCAAAGCCATTACGACAGCCGTGCAGGCCCAGTTTGAATCCTGGATCCGGGAATATCCCGAACAATTTATGTGGTCAAACCGACGCTACTCCTGAAGCCTAAAACCTAAAGCCTAAAGCCTAAGACCTCCTGAAACAGGTCTTTCTCAAACGGTTCCAGCCAAAACTGTTCCGGCTGCCATTGGATCGTCCCCCAACAGGTCTCTCTGAATAATATCTTGTCATCGCCAGTTGTTTGATATAGTGCGCGAAGCACATACGGCACAATTCCGGTTGCGATCCATCTAACGTGACATGAGGACAGACCATGGCGGACAAGCGTACGGCAAAAAACTTCTTCCGGCCCCTGACCCAGGGAGCGCCAGCGCCGGTTCGGGAACTCCCCGCGCGTCTCGAACGCATGATCCATTTCTTTCCGCCCCATATTGAAAAACTGCGCGCAAAAGTTCCAGATCTCGTTCAGGAAGTGGATGTCCTGCTCGGAAATCTTGAGGATGCGGTTCCCATTGACGCCAAAGAGACAGCCCGGCAGGGTGTCATCGATATCGGTGGCTCTACAGACTTTGGCGATACCGGTTACTGGGTCCGCATCAATGGCACCGGCAGTCCCTGGTGCCTCGATGATGTCGTCGAAATTGTCGGAGCCATAGGCAACAAGGTCGACGTGCTGATGCTTCCCATGGTTCAGGGCCCGTGGGACATTCACTTTCTCGATCAGTTGCTGGCCCAGCTCGAAGCCCGTCACCGGATCGAGCGGCCGATCCTGATCCATGCCATCCTCGAAACCGCGGAAGGCATGGAGAATGTCGCTGATATCGCCGGCGCCAGTCCACGCATGCATGGTATCAGCCTTGGACCGGCGGATCTCGCGGCTTCCCGCGGAATGAAAACAACGCGGGTCGGGGGCGGGCACCCCCATTATGGTGTACTGGCGGATCCAAACCCGGACGCCCAGCGCAAATTTGCACAGCAGGATCTCTGGCACCATACCCTTGCCAAAATGGTGGATGCCTGTGTCACCCATGAAATCAAACCGTTCTACGGTCCGTTTGGAGATTTCGGGGATGCAGAAGGATGTGAATCCCAGTTCCGGAATGCCTTCATTCTCGGATGTGTCGGCGCCTGGTCCCTGCATCCCTCTCAGATTGAGATTGCCAAACAGGTTTTCAGCCCGGATGTGGAGGAAGTCAGGTTTGCACAGAAGATCCTCGATTCCATGCCTGACGGTTCCGGGGCGGTCATGATCGACGGAAAAATGCAAGACGATGCAACCTGGAAACAAGCCAGGGTTCTTGTGGACCTGGCGCATCAGGTCGCAAAAAAAGACAGGGACCGGGAATCAATTTATTTCCAATAATCACTCTGACCTGATCCCAGGGTGAGACCATAACGCCTGAATTCTGGGGATTTTTTGTAACATACAAAATTTTCTTAATGTTACGAAGGCGTTGTGATGCCGAAAATCTGAACGACTGTGACCAAAGTGCATATCTAAAGCCGGATGAATTGGTTATAAATTAATCTTGCAGATGGCCAGCAGGCCATGATACGCAAATTCTGTGGGGCTTGTAAGCAAGGAAGAGTGCGCCATGGTACGAACAAAAAAGATCGCAAAATTTCAGCTTGGACAAGTAGTTAAGCACCGCGTCTATCCGTTTCGGGGTGTCATTTTTGATGTTGATCCCACATTTTCCAATACCGAGGAATGGTGGCTTTCTATTCCGGAAGATGTGAGACCCAAAAAAGACCAGCCCTATTACCACCTGCTGGCGGAAAATGAAGATACCGAATACGTCGCTTACGTTTCGGAACAGAATCTGCTGCCAGACGAAACCGGTGACCCCATTCGGCACCCACAAGTGTTCGAAAT
>JBPCWG010000325.1:0-11067 GCA_051009705.1 Methyloligellaceae bacterium
TCTTTAATCCGCCTCATGGAGTCCGGGGTCAGGTTTCTCAAATCTCTTTGGTCGCCGTCATCCTGAAAGTACAGATATTAAACGGCCACAAAACAATTTTAACAAGGACACATCATTCATTATTGGCCACTAACCGTATAAAGTTCATAGGATCGGCGCAATCCTCGAAATGCGTGGACGCCCAGCGACTTGATGTCCGGGCATTCACCCAACAATTGAGTGAAGCGGTCTGAAAGCAAAAGGTTGCAGTCCAGGGCATCACACAATTGTTCGATGCGCGCCGCCTCATTGACGGCCGGCCCGATCGCAGTGAAGTCTAGGCGGTCGAGAGCCCCGACATTACCAAAAGCAACATTTCCTGAATGCAGGACAATGTCGAATGTTGTGGTCTCCAGACGTTCGGCCGACCGCTGGCGGTTAAGCTCTTTCATAAGCCTGAAAGACTCCAATGCTGCATCCACAGCAGCATGACAAACCGTCGTTTCATCCCGGCCTTCAAGATTGAACGCGCCGAGAATTCCATCGCCAGTAAAATTCAGGACATCACCACCCGCTTCGATGAGGGGCTTGACCAGACACTCAAAATAACTGTCGAGCATGGGCAGGACATCTTCACGCGGCAACCGGTCAGTAAGACTGGTAAACTCCCGCAGATCGGCGAAATAAATAGCCGCCGGAATTATTGAGTGATAACCCCTGCGAATTTCACCCTTCAGCACGCGCCGCCCAGCCTCCCGGCCGATATAAGTATCGACGATATTCTTGGAAATCTCGATGTTCAGCAATGTCTTCACCAAAAGGGCCAGACGTTTGGTCAGGCGATCGATGACCCTTATTTCCTCACGCGAGAAACCGGTTGGTCGCTGTGTGATATAGGAAGACAATAGCCCTGTTTTTCCTTCAATGATGCCATCTTCGCCATAACCGACAATTCGCGCGAGATATTCAGCACCGCCGTGATGATCAAACTGCTCGAACATTGGAAACGCGTAGCCGTCTACCGTTTTCTCAATTCGCCAGCTATGAGCGTCGATATTGTTTTCAATCATCCAGAAATAAGGACTCTGCATCCACTCTTCGGAATTGGATGGGCTGTACTCAAACGCATCCTTGATGGTGCCCTCATCGGACCGCCAGGTAAAGGTTTGCGAACCGTAAACCGGATGAAGAATGCGCATGCCGATATGGCCGCGCCACAGGGGAATGCCGATATCGACCAGTCGGGCGCAGTAACCGGAGAACAATTCTTCCAAGGAACTGCCCTGCAGACCCTGTTGCACTAGCCAGTCACTGACTTTCTGAACCGCCGGGGAATCGGCGACAGTGTTGCTGGCATGTTTTTCTTTCAATGTCTGGTTCATCACCTGACTCATCACGTTTCAATTGCGCACAAATCACCCCACAATGTGACGAAAACGAGGGCTCTCAAGCGCCGCATTGGATAACTACCGCGATGAACGCCGGTAACTCATTCGTGATGGCTACAATTATTCTGCCGGCCGCGGGGATAGGCGTTGTAACGGTTTTTCATTGATTGGCAAGTGAATTATTCCTGCAGCAACACCGACAACAACTCCGGCCCACCACATAGCGTCATATGAGCCTGTGGATTCATAGAGCAGGCCTCCCAGCCAGATCCCCAGAAAACTGCCTATCTGGTGGCTGATGAAAACGATCCCGAACAACAAGGTCATGTATCGCGGACCAAAGACCTGGGCAACAATCCCAGATGTCAGGGGCACAGTGGACAGCCACAAGATGCCCATCAGCACAGAAAATATATAGACATTAACCTCGGACTTGGGAGCCAGGACGAATACGGCAATAACGACGGCTCGGGCAAAAGAGATGAAACTGAGACTGTTTTTTTTGCTCCACATCTGACCGGCAACGCCAGAGAAAAAAGCACCACCAATATTACAGAGACCAATCAGCGCCAGGGCAAGGGCCCCGACGGATGGAGAAAGGCCGATATCAGTCACATAGGCCGGAAAGTGAACGGCAATGAAGGCAACATGAAACCCGCAGACAAAAAATCCAAATGTCAGAAGAACGAATCCTCTATGTTTGAGTGCCTCATACAATGCCTCATTCATGGTCTGATTAGTGTTGAGCTCAGACGTTGACCCGGCATTTTGCGGCAAAGCAAAGGACAAAGGAATTATGAGCATGACTATGATGGCGAGATAGATCAGGGCGGTACTCCATCCAAACGCTTCAATGAAATACTGACTAATCGGTGAGAAAGCGAACATACCGAAGGAGCCCGCTGCCGTCCCGATACCGAGGATCAAGGAGCGTTTTTCAGGCGGCACTGCCTTGGCCATTGCTGCGAGCGCAATCGTAAAGGCTGAGAAAGCAACCCCCAAACCAACAAGGATTCCACCAACGACCTGAAACCACAGGGGATCGGCGATAACTGCCATGGCCCAGGTGCCGGCGCCATAAATCAAACCGCCAAAAACCAGAACCCAAATCGGCCCGTACCTGTCTGCCAGGGCCCCGGCGATGGGCAATCCCAGTCCCCAGAATAAATATTGCAGGGCCATCGCCAGAGAAAAAACATCCCGACTCCAACCCCTGGCATCACTCATGGGTTCAAGAAACAACCCATAAATTGAGCGCACACCGAGACTGATTGCAGATATCAGGCAGCCGGCGATGATCATCAACAGCAATGATCTAATGGGTTGGTATTCTGATCGAGCCGTGGCGTTTTCCATTGTGACTACCCAAATTTATCTTCCCAAAACTGAACAAAAACAAAATCATCCGTTCCAAGAAACATCCTCGTTTTGACGGATTCAGACAGTGCGTTCAGGTTTCAGACTATGGTTTTTGATATCCACTTTGCAGGCGAAATACCCAACGTTTAAAGCGGACTAGGTGAGAATTCGACAGACTCATTGTAGGACATGGCCGGGTAAGCGACAACGAAAACTGCAAGTCCTGTTTTTCTGAAATGGTTTTTACTATTTAAAATTCTAGAATAGTTAGTTTTTTCAATACTTTACTCAATTTTCATTCAAACGAAATAGAGTTAGCCGGATGTTCTCATAAGTTGATGTAATTCAATAGTTCAATCGTCAGGCAAAGAATTCGTGGCCATAGGTTCTCTGATAAAATCAACGGGCAGCGCCGCGGGTCTCAGGCTTGCCGGTGCGCTTTGTGGATTTCTGGCCCAATTACTGCTGGCGCGCTCCCTTTCACCCCAGGAATTAGGAATATTTTTTCTTGTGGTAGCCATCGCCGCCATGCTCGAGCTTATCATTTCCAGCGGATACGATACTTTAGGGCTGACGAAACTCACTTCCTTTCGAGCCCTCGGCTATGAGGGACTGGTTCACCGGTATTGCGCTTCGGTGTTTCGCGAAATGGCCTGGATCTGTCTCCTGGTTTCCCTCGTTCTCACGGCTCTCCTGATGTTGGTCCCCTTGGAAGCAACACTATTCACCGCACTCTACTGGGCCTTGATCGTTGGACCCGCTGTGGCATTCATGAATGTGTTTCGCACCCAGGCCATGGCCGCCCGTCAGTTGCTGCTGGCCTACGGGCCGGAACATTACTGCCGCCCCGCACTTTTTCTTACATGTCTTACTGTATTCCTGCATTGGCAGGGTACCCTTAGTTTTGCCGGTGTAATCGGACTATTTACCGCGACGGTTTATATTTGCTGCCTGGCTCAATTCTATTTTTTATACAAGACCGGCACTATTGGTCGTCAGTCGCTGTTCCCATCAACCGCGCCCAGGCCAGTCTGGCGAAAACAAGCCCTGACATTGTTGGTCACAAACATCCTGACATTTTCCACAGCTGAACTGGTCATTCTTATCGGCGGACTGATTTTTCCCGCTAACGATATCGCATTGCTGGGTATCTGCCTGCGCATGGCGGTACTCGTCGGGTTTATCAGCCAAGTCGGCTATCAGATTGTTCTCCCCGACCTGGCCGCTCTGCAGACTTTTGAGCAACGGTCAGCCAAAAGATATTTGCTACTGCAAGCCAATGTCCTGGGTCTGGCAATCCCTCTCTGTTCCATCCTGGGTATAATAATTTTCGGAAATCAAATTCTGGGCCTGTTCGGGGAAGCCTACCGTTCCGGTTATATCCTCCTGATTATATTTACGGTCGGCCAGATTATCCGCACTTTTTTCGGCCTGAATGCTCATCTTCTTAATTTCTCGGGTCTACAGATAGAGACAGCCAAAGCAAGTCTGTTGGCACTCATCACCCTTGTCATTGCCGTTCCCGCCTTGACCGTCATGTATGATCTTGTTGGCCTGTCGTTTGCGGTGTTGTTGAGTGATCTTGTCTGGGGCTTGTGCCTGTGTGTCTCAGCGCGCCTGAAACTTGATATGAGCGGTGATCTCTACTGGCTCTTCAGACGCATGAAAGATATTTAGCGTCCCGGGAAGTCGCCGCATATATTCGGCGCGCCAACTTCACTCAGAGACAGGATTCTTATTGAGGAATTGGAAAACCCGCGGAACATTCATTCCGCGGGTCAACCGTCTCATTCTGCAATCTTCCGGGTTCAGCCGGTAACAACCAATATGGGGTTAGTTCACCTGATCGTATGTTCCATTTGCCCATTTATAAAAGGCATAAGGTGGCAGGTCAGGATCTCCCTTTTTGTTGAAGGTGAAATTACCTATGACCGTATCAAACTTGAGCTCGTTTAACGCATTGACGACCTTGTTTGCGTCCAGTGAACCTGCTTTCTTCACGGCCTGTTCCCAGGCCTGAATCGCCGCATAAGTGTAGAGGACATAACCTTCCGGTTCGATGCCCTGATCCCGGTATCGCTTAACAAGATCAACAGCCGATGGATTTTTGCGCGGATCGGGAGAAAATGTCATCAATGTTCCCTCCCCGGCTTTACCGGTAATCGACCAGTATTCCTGTGTTACAAGAGCATCGCCGCTGATCAACTGTGTGCTCATACCCTGGTCGCGCATCTGCCGTACAATCAGACCGGCTTCCGTGTGATAACCACCGACATAGAGAACATCGATAGCATTCTTTTTAAGTTTGGATACCAGTGCCGTGTAATCTTTTTCACCGGCGGTATAGGCTTCGTACAGGGTTTCCTTGAGACCCGCTTTATTCATGGCTTTACGAGTTTCATCAGCCAGACCTTTTCCGTAAGCAGTCTTATCGTGGATCACCGCAATTTTCTTGCCTTTGTATTGCTGAGCGAGAAATTGTCCAGCGACACCACCTTGCTGGTCATCACGACCGCAGACACGGAAAATATTGGGCCCGGCTCGTTCATCCGTTAGCTTTGGATTCGTTGAAGCCGGAGAAATCTGAATGATACCTTCTTCCGCATAAACCGAAGAAGCCGGAATAGATGATCCGGAACAAAAATGTCCGGCGACAAAGATAACGCCTTCACCGGCGACTTTGTTTGCCGCAGCAACTGCCTGTTTGGGGTCGCAAGCATCGTCTTCAAACAGAACCTTGATTTTCTTTCCTAAGATCCCGCCGGCGGCATTGATATCTTTTTCCGCCAGAATAGCACCATTTTTGAGCTGTTGTCCGAAACTCGCATATTGTCCAGTCAGGGGACCTATCACAGCGATTTTTATGTCCTGGGCCTGCGCCTGGTTGCTCATGGATAGTCCCATTGCCACAACAATTGCGCTCAGAGATAAAAGTCGTTTTTTCATGGGATTTGCTCTCCTCTACTCTATCTTTTTTCTAATCAACGCATTTCCGACTCGTAAGGCAAAATTTAGATCCCATCGAAATTAAATTTCACAATCATATATCCGGAAATGCAAAATATAATTGTTTAAAACAGCAGACTGCAAAACAGAAAGTCAGTCATCGAGAATTGTTAACCAACTTTATGTCAAAATTTATCTTCATTGGACGTTTGTTTCAACGCTTAGTCCACGTCAGGGGACCGGTGCGGCGATATAACCATCTGTACTGGGTCACCATTTGCTGGGTACGGGTCAACCGGTACCCTAACAGACCCAAAACAACCAGTATCAGACCGTCCGTGACATAATATTGCAGGGACAACAGCTTCCCATCGAACAGGCTGAAATGGAAAAACCGTGTGACGAATGCGAGAAGGAGCATATAGACGATGACCTGCCAAACAGGCCGCCAGCCCTTGGCCAGCGCCCGTCCGGAAACCAGGGCCGCGCCACCACCAAACAAAACAGTGATGAACAGGAATACAAGCAATGTGCCTTCAACGAATATGTTCATGCTGGATGTCCGGACATCGGCCCCTTTACAATTATTATTTTAAAGTTTCAATCTACGGCGCTCGTGGTTCATTCTCGACATTGACGCCTTCCAGATAGGCCTCGCGAATTTCCTTGCTGCCCAGCAACTCCTTGCCAGTCCCCGTCAGGGTAATACGACCGTTGACCATGACGTAACCGCGATCGGCCAATCTCAGGGCGTGATAGGCATTCTGTTCAACCAGGAAGATTGTAATACCCTCCTTTTTGTTCAACTCTCCCAAGACCTCAAAAATCTGCCTAACAAGCAACGGGGCCAAACCCAATGACGGTTCGTCCAGAAGCAGCAGTTTGGGGCGACTCATCAGGGCACGCCCGATAGCCAGCATCTGCTGTTCGCCGCCGGACAGCGTACCGCCGCGCTGACCCGCCCGCTCCTTTAGCACGGGAAACAATCTGTAAACCCGCTGCAAATCTTCGTCCGGGTCAACCTGGCTACTGACGATGCCTCCCATCAGAAGATTTTCGAGAACGGTCATTCGCGGAAATATTCTGCGGCCCTCGGGAGACTGTGCAATGGACAGATGCATGATGTCGTGGGTCGGCATTTTAGTTATGTTGATATTGTCGTATATGATCTGCCCGACCCGGGCCCTGACCGCCCCGCAAATGGTCATCATCAAGGTAGATTTGCCAGCCCCGTTAGCGCCGATAAGAGTAACGATCTCGCCTTCATTGACGTCCAGATCGACCCCGCGCAAAGCTACAATCTTGCCGTAGTAGGTCTCGACATCCCGGACTTGGAGCAAGGGGCGGCTCATGGATGCGATCCTGTACTCTGGGTTTCGCCCTGATCTATGCCGAGATAGGCGGCAATGACGTCGGGATTACTGCGAATGGCTTCGGGGGTATCGTCGGCGATTTTTTCACCATAATCCAGCACGACAATATGATCAGATATTCCCATAACCACTTGCATGTCGTGTTCGATAAGGAGGATGGAAATCCTGTCTTACTCGCGAATCTTGAGGAGGAGTTCATTCAGTTCCGACGACTCTCGCGGATTGAGACCCGCAGCCGGTTCATCCAGACACAGCAACACCGGACGCGTGCACATGGCGCGGGCAATCTCCAGGCGCCGCTGATCGCCATAAGGCAGATCCCCGGCTGCATCGTCAGCCCTGTGAAGGAGCCCGACCCGCTCCAGCCAGTGGCTGGCGAATTCGACCGCCTGTTGTTCAGCCGCCGTGAAGCTGGAGAGCCCCAGAATTCCTGCAACTGAAAAATTTGAAGCGGCCATCAGCGGCTTATGCTGGGCCACCAGTAGATTTTCGAGAACAGTCATGCCCCCGAAAAGGCGAATATTCTGGAATGTTCGGGCGACGGCGCTGTGGGTGTTGATACGGAAGTCATCCATTCTTTCGAGAAGATATTTTCGCCCGGAAGGATGATTTAGCGCAATCATACCTTCAGTAGGTTTGTAGAACCCGGTAATGCAATTAAAAACCGTGGTTTTGCCTGCCCCGTTGGGACCTATCAGTGCGGTGATGTGTTGGCCGCGGGTGGTGAAACTCAGATCGTTAATGGCCACAAGGCCGCCAAAGCGCATGGTGAGGTGTTCCACTGACAGAATGATATTCGAGTTATCCGACATTGGGTTCACCCGTGCCCCTCTTTCACAAGGCTGCCGGAAATTGCTTTTGATTCCTTGTAGAAAATCGAAGGCACCCTGTTTGCGATCAGGCCACGTGGACGCCAGATCATAATTCCGACCATCGCCAAACCGAAAATCAGCATGCGGAACTGTTCGAGTTCCCGGAAGATCTCGAATCCTCCCATCATCGCGATCGCTGCAATTGCGACACCAATCTGACTGCCCATACCCCCGAGGACGACGATGGCCAGAATGATTGCGGATTCAATGAAGGTGAATGATTCCGGACTGACAAAGCCCTGACGCGTCGCAAAAAATGAGCCGGCAATTCCGCCAATCATTGCGCCGATGGCAAATGCGGTCAGCTTGGTGTTGGTCGTGTTAATCCCCAATGCCCGGCAAGCAATTTCGTCCTCGCGCATGGCTTCCCAGGCGCGCCCTACCGGCAACCGGCGCAGGCGAACGGTAAAAGCATTGGTCAGGACCACGAGGCAGAGAATAATATAGTAGAGGAATATAATGCGATGCAGAGATGAATATTCGAGGCCGAAGAAACTGGCGAACGTATTGTCTCCGAAGCGACCGAACTCAAGCCCGAAAAAACTCGGTCGTGGAATGCGTGAAATCCCATCCGGACCGTTGGTCAGTGTAACCCAGTTCAGTAGAACGATACGGATGATCTCACCGAACGCAAGTGTGACGATGGCCAGATAATCTCCCCGCAGACGCAGAACGGGAAAGCCCAAGATAACACCCCAAAAGGCCGCCAGAATTCCTGCCAGCGGCAGGCAGATCCAGAAGGACCAGCCGAAATGGGTCCCAAGCAGCGCATAGGAATAAGCACCAACCGCATAAAATGCGACGTAACCGAGGTCCAGCAGACCGGCAAGACCAACCACAACGTTCAATCCCCATCCGAGCATGATGTAGGTCAAGACGAGGATCGTCAGATCGAGAATGTACCGGTTGGCAATGGGTGTCATGGGGAGCACGACGGCGAACAGGAGTAAAGCCGGGCCGGCCCATTTGAACAGTTTTGCGGCACTGAAGCCCAAAACCTGGCTGTCCGTGAAACTTGGTAACCTGGTTCTGACACGATCGGACCAGACGAAATTTATGATCAGCCGACCGGCAAAGACAGATCCCGCGGCCAGAGCTGCAAGCCACCAGCGATCTTCAAGCTGCAAACCTTCGGTTTTTTGTACCGTACGGATTGAAAGCAGAGGTATAGAGAGGGCAAAGGCCAGAAACCCTGTGATAAGCGCATCTTTAAAATGAACGCCGATTACGCTGTCGCTGCGACCTGCCTCTATCGTCAAATCCTAGACCTTTTCGACTTCGGGCCGACCGAGCAGACCGGACGGCATGAAAATTAATACCAGCGCCAACACTGAAAATGCGGCAACGTCTTTGTACTCAATCGAAAAATAGGCGGACCAAAATGTCTCGATGAATCCAATGATGAGGCCGCCCAGCATTGCGCCGGGCAGCGAACCGATACCCCCCAGAACCGCCGCCGTGAAAGCTTTGATTCCAGCGACAAAGCCGATGTAGAAATCGATGACCCCGTAATAGAGAATGTACATGACCCCCGCAACGGAAGCGAGGGCCGCTCCCATTACAAAAGTGAGGGAAATGGTACGGTCCACGTTCACTCCAAGAAGGGCAGCCATGGTCCGGTCCTGTTCACAGGCACGCTGCGCCCGACCAAGGGAGGTCCTGGCAATGAGCAGGGAAAAGATCGCCATCAGTACAAATGTGGTGAGAATAATCATGATCTGAATATTTGAAAGAATGACGGTAAATCCGTCCCGTTCCATCAGCGTGTAGCCGCCGGTCACAATAGGTTGCAGAGGTTTGACCCGTGCACCCTGGGCAATCTGCACGAAGTTCTGCAGAGCAATCGACATGCCAATGGCTGTAATTAAGGGTGCCAGACGGAAAGAGCCTCTCAAAGGTCGATAGGCGATCCGCTCCACGGCCCATCCCCAGACCGATGTCAACAACATGGCGCTGACCACGACAATAAGCAGGGCGATTGGAATAAATGTGATACCGATACCCAGCAGGGCAACGAGAATGATCAGAGCGATGAACGCGCCAACCATGAATATGTCACCATGGGCAAAATTAATCATCCCAATGATGCCGTAAACCATGGTGTACCCAATGGCGATCAACCCATATATCGACCCCAGGGCCAGGCCATTGATCAATTGCTGGGTGAAATATTCCATTAAAGTCCCAGACCTCTGCTATCTGAAAAGATTAACTTCCATCAGGGGAAATCTGACTTCTGTCACGTTCTTCCCAATGCTTCATTTCATAACCGAACGTCCGCTGTTTCACACCAAATACAGCCCCCAATGTCTGGCATGGAAAAATGTCCGCCGAAGAATGTTCGTTCAATGAGAACCATAACAAACCTTGAAAATCTAAACAATAAGACAGAAGACGGAGAACAAATCCGGCGACTTACGCAGCCTGGTCTTGGAAAGAACGCCTGGTATTTGATAGCCGCATGGATACAGGCAGAGCAATGAACGAATTTCGCTTTGGAAAAACTGGCTTGACGGTGTTATTTTGATTAATCTCGAATTCAGGCATAGTCGCCGATCGACGGTGGCAGCCTTCCATGCTCCGAAATCAAGGAAAGCTTCCGTGTCTCAAAAAACCATCTTGACCTGTGCCATCGTTGGCAGTTTCACGACCCGTGATCACAATCCCAATGTTCCCATCACACCCGAGGAAATTGCCGACTCCGCCATTGAAGCCCACAAAGCCGGTGCGGCGATTGTTCACATCCATGTCCGCTATCCTGAAACCGGTGCAAACAGTATGGAACTGCATCACTATGAAGAAGTGGTCGGTCGCATACGAGACAGTCGCTGTGGCGTAATCCTCAACCTGACGACCGGACCTGGCGGACGATTGGACATTTCCGAGGATGATCCTCTGAAACCCGGTCCCGGTACGAACATGCAAACGCCGGAAAAACGGGTAGAACATGTTGTGGCCCTGCAGCCGGAAATCTGCAGTCTCGATTTGAATACCATGTGGTTTGGCAATTCGGCGGTCATCAACGCCCCGGTCAATGTTCGGAAAATGGCAGCCGCCATATACGACGCCGGCGTTAAACCTGAACTTGAAATTTTCGATACGGGGGACATCGCCCTGGCCAAAGATCTTTTGAAAGAGGGTGTTCTGCAG
>JBPCWG010000326.1:0-2597 GCA_051009705.1 Methyloligellaceae bacterium
GCATTCTCCGCCTATTGTTCTGCCGTCAAAGTTGGTTTGCTTGCCAAAAGAACCGGAAAGCAGAGTGTACCAGGTTCGAGTGTTTCGGCTATATTGTAGGTTTGGAAAACTCACCTCCATTGATTTGTATCAATCAATAGAGGTCCAATCTGCACTACGATTCACGAAGAAAAATTTGATCAATCACCAGGAGCGGAGCGAAGAGCCATGGAGTCGATTTTATTTGCATCGGATTTATCTGTTCAGTCTAACTCCGCGATGCAACGCGCGAGCATGCTGGCAGCTCAACATCAATGCGATTTTTCAATCGTTCATGTGATTGATGGCTCATTGCCATCGTCAATTGCGAATACGCTGCAAAATGATGTCCAACGCCACTTGCAGGAACAAATAGAGTTGCAGAAAGTCGCGGGTTCAAAGCCGATCACCGCTGAAATCCTGGTGGGTAAAAAGAGTGTGGAAATAATTGAATTCGCCCGGAAACAGCGGTGTGGTCTGATAGTTCTGGGAACGCACAATGTTCTTTTCGAAGATTTTTTCCGCGGGACGACAATCGAACAGATTATTCGCATGGGGGAATTTCCCGTGCTTATGGTCACTCGTACACCGGAGAAAGTTTACGAGCGTGTCGTTATTGCGGTCGACTTTTCAAGCCAGTCGCGCAAGGCCATCGAACAGGCTGTCGATCTTTGTCCCGATGCGGAATTTTATCTCATTCATGCTTATGAACCACAATTTAAGGATTTTGTTCTCGGTGAGGATTTTCGCAAAACAAACGAGGAAAACGACACCGACCGCTTTGAACGACTGATCGATGATGAAATGTCGAGTATTCTTCAAAAAATGCACGTTGCCGAGAAAAAGATTCATCAGGTCATTCGGCAAGGCAATGTTAACGATGTCCTGCGAGCGGCAATTAATGAGTATAAGCCGGGGCTTCTCGCGATAGGGACCCATGGGAGGTCCGGGATTGCTAACGCTCTTATCGGCAGTGTGACTGAGAAGCTCTTGAATAATCCACCTTGCGATATTCTAACAGTCAAGGCTTGGTAGGGTAATTTCAGGAATCCACGCACACGTGGGCCATCGACGGGCTTCGCGCGACACACAACGATGATACAGTTGTAACGGCGGTGCGATGCAATGGTCTGAAAAATTGTCTCGAAGGTCCGTAAGATTCAAGAAATCAGGGCCCGTGTTGTCAGATATCCCATGGTCGCCGTGGCAGAAGTTAGACTGGTTCCCCATGCCATATCCACGATGCTCATTTTCGCAGGCCAATCTCGTATCGTGGCCATATTTGTCAAGTCGTATGTGGCATAAGTAAAGAATCCGAACAGAGCACCATTGATCATGGCTAACTGCCATTCCTGTGTTTCAAGTGCCGGGGCGACGGCGAAATACACAATACCGATCGTGAAGACAGCATAGAATCCGCCGGCAATAAGGAAATTAACTTTTTCCTTCATTAACGAACCTAACTGAGTGCGATAGAATTTCTTGGCGATAAACGCCAGCCAAACGAAGTCGAAAACAAGAAAGGCGACCGTTGTCGCAATGTAGGCGGTAAGATAAATCACGATTTATGACTCTGCAGCTCAATGAGTAAAAGGATAGTTGTATATACGGGGGTTCCAGTAAAACAGATTAGAATACAAATTATTTGGCTTCATGACCGAGGACAGGGTGGTGCGTGTGGCTTCACGGATGGAAAATATTCTCTTTCCAGTCAAAGCAATAACCACTGTTTGCGGGTTTCAGTCGATGGAATTCGCGAAGAAAATACTGGACGGATTCTTCGGGTGTGAACAGATTTATTTTGCAACATTTTTTAGAAAGGTTTTGAAAGGTCACTCTCCACAGTCCCCGAATGCAGACCGACTACAATTGACAGTATTAGTATTGCCCAATTGCGAGGGGACAATCGTGATCCGGTTCCGCCTCATTTCCGTAAATAGTATTCACCACTCGCAGAAACAAATACTCGTTCTTTCCATGATTTCTCTACCCAAGAGCATTGAAATCTCATGAATTATATCAAATCAGCGATGAACTACCCTATGTTGGATCAGCAGGAAGAACAGAAACTTGCAAAGCAATGGCTTGAACAAGGCGATCAAAGCGCTTGCAACCGGCTGGTTACGAGTCATCTCAGATTGGTGATAAAGATTGCGTCGAGATACAAGAACTATGGTCTTCCCTTCGAAGATCTGATTGCGGAAGGCAATATTGGGCTGATCAATGCCATTAACCGATTTGAGCCTGAGCTCGGCTTTCGTTTGTCGACCTATGCGATGTGGTGGATCCGGGCATCGATCCAAGAATATCTGATGCGCTCTTGGAGCCTTGTCAAAATCGGTACAACAAAAAATCAGAAGAAACTCTTCTTCAAACTGAGAGCGACCAAAGCCCGGTTGCAGTTTTATGAGGAAGGTCAACTGGATAGAAATCGTGTCGATACGATTGCGATAGAGCTCCATGTTTCTCCGGACGAGGTGATATCCATGAACCAGAGACTATCGAAAGATAGCTCCCTTAATACACCTCTGGATACGCAATCCGAGACGATTGAGTGGCAGGATACGCTTGTTAGCGAT
>JBPCWG010000327.1:0-3763 GCA_051009705.1 Methyloligellaceae bacterium
ACCAGAACTATGGTCTCGTTTTTCTATCCGGTTCAATTGCGTTTATCCTGGGGGGGCTGTTCTCTTTGCCTGTTTTGTCCCGCCTGTCGGCAACAGGTATCCGGCCCAAAAATAGTTAGAAATCCTCTCGACCTCCGCCCATAAATTCTTTAGCTTGTGTTTCAAAACAAATATCAGTTTTGCAGCCTATTCTGCGGAGGAAACAATGAACAATGGTAAACTTGTCAGACCTGATGACGGTAATTTATACCGTCGCGTCAACGATATGTTCGTAAAGGTCACTGCCGAGGATACGTCAGGTGCTTACGAAATCTGTGAGGAAAGATGTCCACCCGGTTTCGCCTCAAGAAAGCACTATCATTCTCAGAATTACGAGACATTTTACGTCCTTGAAGGAAGCGCGACCTTTATTCTTGGAGAGGAAACCTTTGAAGGCACCAAAGGCTCGCTGTTTCATATCCCACCCGGTGTTCCCCACCAGGTGATAGCCGGCGATGACGGAATTCGCATGTTGATGGTTTACAACCCCGGAGAAACCGAGGCCATGTTCAAGGATATGGTCGCCCTGACTCCGGAAGAACGCGCTGATTTCGAAATCGGCAAAGCCGTAGCGGCCAAACACAACACGATCTGGGTTGAAGAATAGTATTCAGCCAATAAAACGACGACGAATATAGGCCGGCCTTTTCAGGAGTTCTCTATGCACGCAGTTCGTGCTCTGGAAAAATCAAACAGTTCCGACAATCTGAAATTCGAATTGAGTAAACTCCCGTTACCTTCGCTCGCTGATGATCAATGTCGCGTTCAGGTGCACGCAAGTGGTGTGAACCCAAGTGACGTCAAGGCTTTGCTTGGCACCTTTCCTCATCTCGTTTGGCCGCGTACAATTGGAAGGGATTTTGCAGGCACTGTCATCGAAGGCCCATCCGAACACATTGGAAAAGAGGTTTGGGGAACCGGAGGCGATTTGGGCCTGTCGCGGGATGGGGCTCACGCCGAATACCTCGACATTTCAGTATCGTCAATAAGGGAGAAACCTGCAAATCTTACCATGACGGAAGCTGGAAGCTTGGGATGCGCCTGGACCTGTGCCTGGCTTGGATTAGAAGATGCCAATATCGTTCCCGGCGAGACCGTCATAGTGTTCGGAGCTAACGGGAAAGTCGGCGAAGCATCTGTCCAAATTGCAACTGCAGCAGGTGCAAATGTCCTGGTCATAGAGCGCTCAAAAGATTCGTATAATGGCCATAGTACCGGACCGGTTGATGTCCTCAACCTGCAGAAAACTGATGACCTCAAATCCGCTATCATGGATAAAACCGAAGGCCGTGGTGCCGATGTTATTATGAATACGGCGGGTAGCCCGTATTTCGAAATTGCCTGCAATACACTAGCCAAGGAAGGTCGCCAGATAATCATCTCAACTTTCATTGAGGATTGCACTTTAAACCTTCGAACCTTTTACCGGGGTAATCATCGCCTGATCGGCGTCAGCAATGCGGACTATGATCACACGGCTTCCGCCCAAATGCTTGAAAAAATTAGCCCTAATTTCGAGTCAGGCACTTACAAGCCGTATCAAATCAAGGAATCGGCACTCTTCCCGCTCGAAAAAGCGGGGGAAGCCTATGAAAATGTCATTCAGGATCGTACACGGGATCGCATGGTGATCGTACCCGCTTTGTCACAATGAGCCTGGGGTACATATAAACTGTCGTCCGCCTCTTGGCCTGATAAACAGTAAGTCTTTAGAAATGGAATAATCAAGATGCCAACAATTGATCCGAGAACGGGAGTTCTTCACTACGACCCGGAATACGCAACTCCAGGCTATACGATTTTTACGCCCCTGGGTCTCCCAAACACCTATCTCATCGATATGCAGGGTGAGATTGTTCATAGTTGGGACCTGCCAAATGACGTCGGTAATTACGCCTACCTTCTGGAGAACGGAAATCTTCTGGCCGCAATCAGGACAGAGGAGGGACCATCCAAATTGCCGGCGGCAGGCGGTCATTTGATCGAATATGACTGGGAGGGAAATATCGTCTGGGAACATGTGGATCATGCCCAGCATCATGACTTTCGAAGACGCGACAATGGCAACACCGTTTATCTCGGCTGGGAACTCCTGGATAAGAAAACCGAGGAGAGCGTACCCGGCGGAATGGCAGGTTCGGAACACGAGGACGGCATTTACGGAGATTTTATCCGTGAGGTCGACAAGGAAGGAACTGTTGTTTGGGAATGGCATGTCGCAACCGACATGGATATGGATCAGTTCCCGCTATCACCTGTTGTTAAACGGGAAGAATATGCTCACGCCAATACTATTTTTCCCTGCCCCAACGGGGATATGATCATCAACTGGCGTTACAATAACACGATGGCCCGGATTGATCGTGAAACCAAGAAGATCAGCTGGTTCCTGAACGACACAAGCTATGGTCAACATCATGATGTCCAGGAACTTGATAACGGCAACATTCTCTTCTTTGCCAATGGCGCTAATACCTTCATGTTTGGGCCCGAAAACGGATCACGTGTTGTCGAGGTCGATCCCAGGACCAATAAGGAAGTCTGGTCCTACGAGGGAACACCACCCCGTTCATTTATGAGCTGGTTCATTAGCGGTTGCCAGCGTCTCGACAGCGGCAACACTCTGATTTGCGAAGGGCTGTGGGGCCGTTTGTTTGAAGTCACGCCTGATGGAAAGATCGTCTGGGATTTCACGTCGCCAATCATCATGGACAAGCCACATCCGGCTTATACCAACAATAACTGCATATTCCGCGGTTATCGTTACGCAGCAAATTCAAAAGAAATTGCCGGTCGGTTACCCGAGCTGGAATAGAACCGGTTATTATTTGATCCGCAAATAGAGTTTCAAGCGTTAAAACTGCAGGCGAACTCCGTCATAACCGACCGTTAGTTCACCGGACCAGTTCTTTCGCACTTCTTCAGCGAATGCCTCCGGACCGATATCCGGATCACCTGTGGGCACAAAATGATGCAGAACCAGGTGACCGACATTTGCATCAGAAGCAATACGACCAACATCCGCCGCCAGCGTATGGCTCGCCAACAAATGTTTGCGCAGATTTGGCTTGGTATCTTTCAATTTCTCACACAAATTATCCAGGCCATGAGCATGCATAACCTCATGGATTAGAATATCAGCCCCTTTGGAAAAATCAGCCAATGGCGGGAAATAGGCCGTATCGCCGGAAAATACGACACTTCCGCCGTCAAACTCGAACTTCAGTGCGAAGGTTTCTTCGATTGGAGGGTGAATGTTCTTGAGAGCACTAACCTTGACAACATCATCTTCGAACACATGTCCTTCGCCAAACTCTGTCATGGCCACCAGGTCCTGCAGCGGTGCCAGTCCTTCATCTTCTATCCGGATATCAATATCGTAACCAAAGGACTGAAACATGCCGTCTACCAGGGCCTGACTACCCTTCGGACCATAGCAATTCATCGGCCCTGCCCGGCCGGAACACCAGGCTGAGTGGATCAAAGATCCGAATTCAACCACGTGATCCGAGTGAAGATGGGTAATAAAGACTGTGCTCAAATCTTTGAGTTGAAACCCGGCCTCAACAATCCCGCGCGTCACACCGAGACCGCAATCAATGACATAGAGCCTGCCTCCGATTGTCATACAGCTCGACGTGGGATTGGGCCAGCCTTTGATGATAGCCGGCCCCCCTTTTGTTCCAATTAAAACAAGTTCATTTTCTGCCATCCTGAACTCCAA
>JBPCWG010000328.1:0-13102 GCA_051009705.1 Methyloligellaceae bacterium
CCGAGGATGAGTCCCAACAGAATGCCTGCCGGTGAAAAACGGTATTTCTGGGCATAATATCCAATGACGCCAAACATCATCATGATCCACACATTGTGAATATTGTTGGCGCCCGCATAAGTGCCGATGACGCTGAATATGAGGATCATCGGACCGAGGATTCCCCGGGGAAAGAGCGTCAGATAGGCCATGATCCGGGCCAGGAATGCGGCGACAAATCCCATCATCACATTGGCGATCAGGAAGCCCCACATTATGGTGTAGATAACCTCCGGATTGTTGCGGAACAGGCGCATGCCGGGATTGAGGCCATGAATCATCAGGGCTCCGAGGATGACCGCGGCGGAAATTCCACCGGGAATGCCGAGAATGAACATGGGGATCAGGGACGTGCCGGTGACACCGTTGTTCGAGGCTTCGGTTGCCGCCAGGCCTTTAAGCTCCCCCTTGCCGAATTCATCGCCAGGTTTGGCGTGACGCACCTCCCAGGCATAGGCAATCCACTGGGCGACGCTGGCGCCGGCCGCGGGAACGATGCCCATAATCAAACCCGTCACCCAGCCCCGTACCAGAGCCCAGCGAACATAATAAATTTCCGAAAGTTTCGGCCAGACATTCCAGCTGAGCCGGGTGACACCGGAGATGTTCCCCGTGGCTTTACCCTCGCAGAGCTCAAGCCCCTGGGCGAAGGCGAACAGACCGACAATTGCGGGGAGTATTTCCATCCCGCCCTCAAAGCCGATATAGCCAAATGTGTAGCGGGGGAAACCGGAATAGGTATCGATTCCGAAAGTCGCCAGCAGCAGGCCGAAGAGCCCGGCAATCAGCCCCCGGTAAAGGGCGCCGAACGTCACTGCGGCGATCGATGTTAGGCCGAGCAGCGAGACGAGGAAAAATTCCGCCGGCCCGAACCACAGGGAAACCGCGGCCAGCGGCGGCGCCAGGAGCAAGAGGGCGAGCCCGGAAATGAGGCCGCCCATCACCGAAGCGAAAGTCGAAATGCGGATGGCCTCGATGGCCTTGCCGCGCTTGGTGAGTTCATAACCTTCAATGACGCTGGCGGCCGAGGCGGACGTTCCCGGCGCCCGCAGGAGGATGGCGGAAAACGAGCCACCATAGATTCCCGCCGCATAGCAGGAGAC
This sequence comes from Methyloligellaceae bacterium, assembly GCA_051009705.1. Taxonomy (GTDB): domain Bacteria; phylum Pseudomonadota; class Alphaproteobacteria; order Rhizobiales; family CAYWUX01; genus JANQOC01. Next base: position 1,143 of record JBPCWG010000328.1, read on the forward strand.
CAGAAGGATAAGGGCCGTGTCCGGGGCCAGTCCGAAGGATACGGGGATAAGCAGGGCGATGGCCATGGGCGGGCTCAGGCCCGGAATGGCGCCGATAATCAGTCCGACGGAGACCCCGATGAGCATGGTAAACAGATTGGTCGCGGAAAGGACGTTCATCGCGTAACCAATTATTTCCGGTGTCAGCACGAGAGCGGTCTCCTTATGACCTCAGATCAGACCAGTATTCCGCGAGGCATGCGCGCCTGCAGGAATAATTCGAAGAAAGCATACATCAGGGGAAACAGGATGACCGCGGTGAGGACAATCTGCTTATAGTTCCTGACGCCGACAAATATCGTCAGGAAAATGAGGAATATCAGGGTCGAGGTATAGTAGCCGAGTTCAAAAATACACAATACGTAGATGACGACAATGCCGGTGATGATCAGGGGTTTCAGATCTTCATAGCTGATTTTGAAAGGATATTTCTCTGTGAATACGCCGGGTTGAAAATAAGAGCGTATGAGCATCAGAACGGAAATCAGGATGATCACGGAACAGGAGAAGAAGGGAAACTGCTCACCGGCCGCTGGAAAATCCCAGGCGTTATAGGCCATGAACAATGCAAACAAGATGCAGAGTATGGCGGCGATGCGTTCACCCCAGAGAGTCATAATGGCTCACCCGCGTTTCAACCAGCGGCTTTCAAAGTAGCGAATTATGTCGATGGAATCCACCATTGCGGGATGTGCACCCCGCAATGGTTGTTTCTGTCCGGTCCAATTATTGGACCAGCTATGTTTTCTGTTCCCAGAATTTGACGGATTCGACAAATTTCCGGGTTTCCTCGATCTTGGCCTTCAGGTCATCGCCTTCGAGATAGAAGATGTTGTTTTTGTTTTTCGATTCCTTGGCCAGATATTCCGGATTGTTCATCGCCTTTTTAATGGCATCCGCAAATATGGCTTTTTTCTCGCCGGCCAGTCCCGGGGCACAGACGATGGTGCGTCCGGCAAAGGAAATATTCCTCTGACCCGTCACTTCTTCGAAGGTGCGCGTGGATGGCAGGGCTTCATAGCGCTCGTCATGGAGCACGCAGATCGGCTTCAACTGGCGCTCCAGCATGAACGGCACATAAAAACCGACATTGCCGGCAACCGCATCGGTGGTCGCGTTGATGACTTCGTTGATCTTTTTCTTGTCGCTGTTGGCGTAAACCTTGCGGACCTTGAAGTTTTCAATGAACTTTTCGGCGAAAGCGATGCCCATATGGTCATCGGAACCGACAGCGGTCGTGCTCATGATGACCTGGTTGGGGTTTTTCTGGACATATTCGATAAACGATTTCAGATCGTCGAACCGGTCTTCCTTGTCGCGAATGGCCCAGATGCATGGATCGAGGGAGTGCCAGGCAATGAAGTTAAAGGATTCCGTGTTTTCGGAACGCTTCATGCGCGGGTCGAGATAAGAGAACATGTGGGGGAAATTCAGAGTGCCGAGAATATGGTCATCCTTGGCGGGATCCCACTTGGCCATTTGCTGCCAGGCAACCCAGCCACCACCACCGGCAATATTGATCACATTGACCGGTACACCCAGTTCCTTCTGAAGGTAGGGCGCGAACAGACGAAATGTCCGGTCGGAACCACCACCGGTCTTGAAGGGAACGACAAGCTGAACGGGTCCGTTCGGGAACTTACCCTGAGCGCGGGCAATCGCCGGGGCAAACAATGTCGCGGCTGATGCCGCAGCCGTGACTTTCAGAAAGTCCCTGCGGTCTTTGCCCTTCTTTTCCATTTTCTTTTCCATATGAATCCTCCCATGCGAATATTGAGTAATATTGATTTAGTGAATTAATTTTTCTCATTAGTTCACTAGGTGATCTACTGTTTCAGAATAGTCTATGAAACGCTAGAATTACAAGGGAAATTCGTTGTATATTCCCGGTGAGAGTGAATCCGCCGAAGTCCGGGATTGGCCCGCCGATACGAGAATCGTATTGTATTTTCTGTATTTGAACCTGAGGAACAGGGATATTTCTGTTCAAAATGCAGAAGATTCGGGTCACTGGCTGTCGGCGGCACATTGAGTTAAAAGAAAAATCGAGAGTTAAAAGAATATCCAAATGAAATTGAAGAAGCTGCGAATAAAGGGAATGGCGACATGAGCGATACGGAAACCAAAACACAAGGCGCGTCAAAAGCCGGGAATGGCAATCATCGGTTCGTAATGAACGAGCTTGATATAGTTGATGCCGGAACCGGCTATTCGACCTCGCACGGAGGCGTTGTCGAGGGAGAGCGCATGCTCGTGGGATATATCCACAAACCGAAAGGTACGGGATCACGCATGCATATGCATCCCAATGAGCAGTTTAACTATGTGCTGCAGGGAACTCTGGATGTCACGATTGACGGACACAAATTCCTGGCGCCTGCGGGCACGCTCGTTCATGTTCCGGCCAATACGGAACACCAGATGATCGCGACACCGGAAAAGGATGTCATTTTTCTGGCCCTGAAGGATTTGTCCCACGGTATTGTCGGCATGGCCGTCGACGGTAAAATGTCGGGTCCGGAATATCTGGAGGGGTTTGAACCCAAAGCGTCCTGAATTCCCCCGTTGCGCGGGTTTTTATACTCGACAATTATGAACGGCAAGATGCGTAAGTGTGCCGGCCGGCTCGATTCCGGACGATAGGGAATTGGGCCCGCCAGCAGACATGAGGCAGCACGGTTGGTGCTCAAGTTAATCAGGAATGACCATGACCCAAGAACTCACACTGAATGCGATTAAAACCGTCGGCTTTATTGGCACAGGCAATATGGGATCTCCAATGGTTCGCCAGTTGCAGGCGGCCGGTTATTCGCTGCTGATCTACGATGCGGACCGTGAAAAGTGTGCCGCGCTCGCCACCGAACCGAATATCGATGTTGCCGACGATCCGGGGCAGATCGGGTCGCAGGCGGATGTGGTCATAACCATGTTGCCGACAAGCAAGATCGTGGGTGACGTTATCCTCGGGGAAAACGGCGTTGCTTCAGGGCTTAGGCCCAACAGCATCGTCATCGACATGAGCACGTCATTGCCCGAAGACACCATCAAGCTGGGAGAGGCCCTGGCAAAGCGAAATGTTCATGTCGTCGATGCGCCGGTGGCGGGAGGCGTGGTTTTTGCCGTGGATGGATCCCTGGATATACTCGTGGGCGGTCACGAAGAGGTAGCGGCGCATATCGATCCGCTTTTGCAGGCCATGGGCAAGCAAACGACCTATTGCGGCAAACTGGGAACCGCGCATGCGATGAAATCGATTAACAATACGGTCAACGCGGCGGTGCTCTGCATTTATCTGGAAGCGCTGGAACTCGGTAAAAAAGTGGGGATCGACCAGGATACGGTTCTTTCTTCCCTGGAAGCGGCGACCCTGGACCGCAATCATCCCTTCGACAAGAAGATCAAAAAGCAGATCCTCACCGAAAAATTCGGCACCGGCATGGCCATGGGGCTGATTGCCAAGGATATCCAGATCGCCATATCCACCGCCGATCACGTGGACCAGAACGTTCCGGTTTCCAGACTCGTTGGCGATATCTGGAAAGAAGGTGCCGATAAGTTCGGGTTCAATCTGGATCAAACCGAGATTTACAAATATTGGCGATAGAAATATTGGCAATAAGGGAGTCTCCTGAATCCAAATCGGCCCGGTTTCTGTCAAGTTTCCATCCGGTTTTCGGCCGGTTTCCATCGGGATTCCCTGACGTAGCCGTATCCACAACGTAGCCGTAATCACAACAATGTCGCACCGCAAGGGGTTTCAATGCTGACGTTTCTCCCTCCTACTGAAGACATCGCGCTGTTTATATTGCGGATGGCTCTGGTTTATATCTATCTGTTACCGGCGGTAATGATGATTTCCGATCCGTCGCGGTTGCAGCGGACAATCGTTCGTACGGGTATTCTGTTTCAAGACAGCTCTTCCCCGATGGTGCGCGTCGCGGCCTGGGCCGGCATTGGGATTATGGGCCTGGGGGGGCTGGCACTGTTGCTCGGTGTTTTTGTCGTCGAAGCCTGTTTGCTGCTGATTGTTTTCACGATCCTCGGCGCAATGGTCCACAACCGGGAACTTGCGCAAGCCCTGCAAAAGATTGACGGCTGGATTTCCGGCCTGGGAAATGAAAGCCCGCACCCCGGAGGTGAAGTCCGGGCTTCCCTCATTGAAGGCCACCGCTCCACGGCGAAAAAGAACTGGGGTCTCGTCGGGATTCTCCTGTTTCTGGTCCTTACCAAGGATCCCGTTGGTCAGATAGGCGTGCTGTCCCTGTTATGAGGGATCTCAACAAGGAGCCTGGCGCCGCAATCAACAAGCCGTCGTCGGGTATTTTCCCGATCAAAGGGGGTGGATATTTATTTTTGGGGCAAGGCCCTTCTTGTGTAAAAAAACAGAAATGTATAAAATCGTATTTCACCAGACGAAATAAGCGTACCCGGACGAAAGAGGCCCGGGTACACAAAACAAGAAGCATGGAGTATGTCATGATCCAGCCCCATTCCGGCAGTTTTGAAGGACCCGGTGCCTGGCGCGGCGAATCCCTGACGGCGGCCGATCAGGAAAAGACGATATACCAGTTAAGCGAAACCGAAATTGCGGAAATCGACAGCGCCCTCAGTCAGGTAAAGGAGCGAAAACTCGAGATTCCATTTGCCAAATCCGACTTTCCCCTCAAGACCTTCGAATCATTTCTCTCCTCCGTGCCCAAAAAACTGGAAGACGGACATGGATTTGTTCTCATTCGCGGATTGCCGCGGGAGCGCTATAGTCTCGAGGACTGCGAACTCATTTACTGGGGGTTCGGGGTGCATCTGGGCAATCCGGTTTCCCAGAACAGCCGCGGCCATCTCATGGGCCACGTTCGTGATGAAGGCAAGACAGCCGATGATCCCAATGCGCGCCTTTATCAGACAACCGCGAAAATGGATTTTCATTGCGATCAGCTGCCTGTTGACGTGCTCGGGCTTTTCTGTGTCCGGACGGCGAAATCCGGAGGCGAAAGCGCGCTGGTCAGTGTTCAGACGGTTCATAATATTATCCGTGAGGAAAGATCGGATCTTCTGGAAGCGCTCTACCAGATTTATAATATTGACTGGCGCGACGATCAGCCCGACGGCATGCAGCCCTGGTATGAAATGCCCATGCTCAGCTACCATGACGGCAGGCTGACGGCGCGGGTGACCAGCCGGGCTTATTGCGAAACCGCTTCACGGTTCGGGGACCATCTGGCGATGAACGACGCCCAGAGGGAGGCGATCGAATTTCTGCAGGAGGTGGCCAACCGCCCCGGTATTCGCCTGCACCAGCGTTTTGAGGACGGAGACATTCAGTTCATCAACAATCATATGCTGATGCACGGGCGAACGGATTTCGAGGATTATGACGAACCGGACCGCAAACGGCATCTCCTGCGCATGTGGATTGCCTACCCGCAGGCCATCCGGAGACAGTTCGCGCCGGAACTGGCGGAACGGGTAAAGATTGTAGATGGAGGCGGTATTCCGTTGAAACGAAAAATGGCGAGCTGAACAGGCTCTCCGGAATCCGGATATCGGCGGGATACATTCCGGGGCAAGTGTGGTACATTGAAAAATATGAAGTGCGTGCACCACTGAGGCGATGTGGTGCGGCCATTTTGTTTACCTCCGGTGTTTTGATCCCAAGCACAAACCGCAAGTTCCAACCCGTCCGAATGTTCGTATTATATGGAATCTCGACCACAATTGTATCAGCGGCTTATTCTGGCGGTGGCCTTCACCGTTGCCCTGATACTCGTTGCAATACCTGCGATTGACCCGGAAAATACCGATAATTATCTGCCCCTTGCATTCCTGATCTGCGCCATTGCCCTGTTGTCGACACGTATCCTGCCGGAATATCTGTGTGCGTTGATAATTTTGCTCGGTGCCGTACTCCTCGCCGTGGCCCCTCCGGAAATCGTTTTCTCCGGCTTTGCAACCGGGGGCTTCTGGCTGACCTTCGCCGGGATCATTATCGGGCTCGCCATCCACGAGTCCGGGTTGGGAAATGCCCTCGCGCAGCGGGCGTTGTCCGGTCGCCAGTTCACGTTCATGCGGCTGATTACGGCGCTCGTATTGCTGAGTTTCGGATTGGGGTTTCTCATTCCCGCGACCATTCCCCGGCTGATGATCCTGTTACCGATTGGCGTTGCGCTGACGGAAGAGCTCAATCTCGATGTCGGTGACAAAGGTTACAGTGGCATCATGCTGGCCATAATCCTCGGCACTTTTGCGCCCACGGGGGCGATCCTGACCGCCAATCTGCCGACAATCGTGCATGTGGGGGCGATGGAATCCATTTACGATATTTCCGTATCCTACGCGGAATTTTTCGCTCTCCAGGCACCGGTCGTCGTGCCGCTTAGAATTCTCGCCCTCATTGTGATCATTCGCCTGTTTTTTAATCAGGGTCCCGTCGCATCGCGGTTCGATACGGTTGTAGAACCCCTGACGGTCAAACAGCGAAACCTGCTGATTATCCTGTGCCTCACGCTGCTGTTCTGGGCAACGGACAGCCTGCATCATATCAAGCCGGCCTGGATCAGTTTGACGGCGGCGGTTGTCCTGCTGCTGCCCTGGACCCGGCAGATCGAGCGCGACACTTTCGTGGGTAAAGCCAATCTGGCCCCGTCCCTCTACATCGCCGGAATTCTCGCTATCGGGGCCATCGTCAAGCATACAGGTCTTGACCAGACCATTGGCGGACTGCTGTTTACGGTTTTTGATTTCCGCTCCGAGAACAATTTTCTCACCTACTATGCGGTCATCATTTCTTCGATGGTGGGCAGCCTGATGACGACGGGCCCGGCGCTACCGGCACTCATGGTGCCTCTGGCACAGTCCATGAGCGAAAATTCGGGCATGGACCTCTATTCCGTGCTTATGACCCAGGTGATCGGGCTGACATCCGTCATTTTTCCCTACCAGGTCCCGCCCCTTGCCATCAGCCTCACCCTCTGTCAGATTTCTGCGGCAAATCTGACCAAGGGTCTCGTGCTGATACTCATCGCGACACTGGCTGTCGTCGCCCCGCTCAACTATCTTTTCTGGCAGTATCTGGGGCTGTTTTGATTCTCAAAGCGAGCCTGTACAAAACTTCAAGGAACTCAGGAACAGGATTTCATCATGAACAATCCGGACAGTGCGTTGAAACCCAATTCTCTTGAAGGCCGTGATATTGCTTCGCTGGTCCATCCCCTTACAAATCTGAAAACCCATGCCGAAAAAGGACCCCTGGTTCTGAAAGAAGGCAGGGGTGTGTGGATCAAGGATGTACATGGCAAGGATTATATCGAGGGCATGTCCGGGCTCTGGTGCCTGTCCCTCGGCTATGGCCAGGAGCGCCTGGTTGCGGCAGCGGCGGAGCAGATGCGGGAATTGCCCTATTATCATCTGACCAACCATATGAGCCACCCCCGGGCCATAGAACTTGCCGAAAACCTCCTGGAACTGGCGCCGGTGCCGATGTCGAAGATCTGGTTCGCCAATTCAGGTTCGGAAGGAAATGACTGTGCGGCACGCATGGTCTGGTATTACTGGTCGGCTGTGGGGCAACCCGAGAAACGAAAATTCATCTCCCACCGCCAGGCCTACCATGGCAATACGATTGTTTCCGCGAGCCTCTCGGGCATGTATTACAATCATGAATCCTTCGGCCTGCCGCTGGACGGTTTTTTTCATGTCACGCCGCCTCATCACTACCGGTTTGCCGAAGCCGGCGAAAGCCAGGATGCGTTCGCGGATCGCCTTGTAAACGAGCTTGAAGAGCTGATCCTCAGAGAAGGGCCGGAAACGATTGCCGCGTTTTTTACCGAGCCGATCATGGGGTCGGGAGGCGTGATCGTGCCACCGGACTCTTATTTCGATAAGGTTCAGGCGGTCCTCGCAAAATACGACATATTGCTGGTCGTCGATGAAGTCATTACCGGCTTTGCCCGAACGGGGAACATGTTCGGAACGACGACGATGAAATTGAACCCGGACCTGATCGTCTGCGCCAAGGGTCTATCGAGCGCCTACCTGCCGATTTCAGCCGTCTTCGTCAACGAAAAAGTCTATGAGGCCATGCGTGAAGAAAGCGACCGGGTGGGCGTGTTCGGTTTGAGTTTCACCTATAGCGGTCATCCCGTTTCCGCCGCGGTGGCCCTGGAAGCCCTGAAAATCTATGAAGAAAACAACATCGTCGCCCACGCCGGCAAGGTCGGCCGCCTGTTGCGGGACGGGCTCGCCCGCCTGGCGGATCATGCCCTTGTTGGCGAGGTGCGCGGCAAGGGACTTCTCGCCGGTGTCGAACTGGTGGCCGACAAGGAGAGCCATCAACCGTTCCCGGCGGACAAGAAAGTCGGCGCAATCTGCAACCAGTATGCCCAGGAGCGGGGGCTCATCGTGCGGGCGATCGGCGATACGATTTCCTTCTGTCCGCCGCTGATCATTGAAGCGGACGAGGTGGAGGAACTGATTTCCCGCTTTGCCGGCGCTCTCGACGATACATGGAAGGCGCTGAACCAAAGCGCCTGATCCGGCCCGGCGGCGAAGTCCTAAATTTCTGCGCGGGCGCTGGCAAAAACCTGCTCGAGGGCAATCTGGGCACCGTTACTGTCAACGGATTGCAGGGCCGCATTGACGACGGCGAGGGCTACATTGCCGTCATGGGCCGTGAGGTTCGCAAGCTCGCCCTTCTGGCAGGCCTCGGCAAAAAGGTCGAGTTCATCAAGGAACATGTCGCCCGCGGGAAGTGGAATTTCCTCGCGGGTGCCAAAGCCTTCCTTGCCCCGCTGGATATAGAGGGACGAACTTTTGTGCAGGTCCCCCGGCGTGTCCCAGGTGTTGAAATCAACCTCATAGTGCATGAGGCCTTTTTGGCCGAAGACCCGGATGGCGTAGATGCCCGGGGAAGTCCAGCAGGAGCCGACATAGCCGAGAGCACCGTTTTCAAATTTCAGCAGGGTCATGGACTGGTCGTCCACCTCGGCACCGACAGGTGAGAGCTTGGAGGCCACTGAGGATACCGAGGCAATTTCGCCACCCAGGAAATGCAGGGCATTGAACTGATGAATGGCGAGCTGGGAGAGGGGGCCGCCCGGGGCCTTGTCCCGGTACCAGCGCCAGGTGTCCGGGGTCAGCTCCAGGGCGCGCTCATTGGAAAAGTTGGCTTCCATGAATGCAAGACGCCCGAGCTCACCGCTTTCGATGGCCTGCTTCATCAGTTGGGTGCCCTTGAGGAGGCGGGCGCTGTGTCCGACCATGACCAGGATATTATGGGTTTGCTGCAGGGCTTCGAGTTTCAGGCCATTGACGAGATTGTTGGCGATGGGTTTTTCCGTATACACATGCCTGCCGGCTTTCGCGACCTCCTCGGCACAGGGCAGGTGCTGTTCATTGGGTACGGTGAGGATGACGCCCCTGATCTCGGGATCGGCGAGAAGGGTCGCCATGTCCGGCTGTGAAGGGATGGCGAACTCCTGTTCAAAATCCCGGCGTTTTTCCTCCGAACGGCTGTATCCGGACACGATTCTGAATTTTTCCGATTTCTGCGCGGCGCGGGTCAGGACCTTGGCCCAGCGACCGAGACCGACAATGCCGAGTTTTACAGGCGTGCTCACGAATTAGTTCCTTTCACCGAGTTTGTTTCCTTGTCTTTTTCCTATTTCAGATTTCCCGGAAGGGCCAGGGCAATCGACTAGTAAATGCGAAATCTAAGTGGCTTGTCATGGCAGAGATAGTCAGCGACATTCTGCCAGGCGAGGGTAAAAAGCTTCTGCCAGGCCTGCCGGGAGATCCCCGCGAGATGGGGTGTCAGGAGCAGGCGTCCTTCGAGTTGCGCGGCGGCGGCCATGAGGGGATTATCGGCGTCGGCGGGTTCCCGGGAAAAGACATCGACAGCCGCGCCGGCGAGGCGTTTGTCGCCCAGGGCTTCGGCGAGGGCGGTTTCATCCACAATTCCGCCGCGGGCGGCATTGATGAGATAGGCGTGGGGCTGCAGGCGCGACAGGGCCCGGGCATCGATGAGATTGCGGGTTTCAGGGGTCAGGGGGACGTGCAAGGTGACGATGTCGGATTGTTCCAGGAGCTCGTCCAGAGCAACGGATCTGACGGGGAATTCAAGTTCGGACCCGACAATGCGCTCGTCGAAGGCGCAGATATGCGCGCCCAAAGCGTGGAACGCCCGGGCAACCGCGGTGCCGATGGTGCCCAGGCCGACAATACCGACCGTGCCTCCGGCCAACCCGCGCGGCAAATCAGCGATGAAGGTGTTGCGGAGGGTATTGTCGTAGCCTGAGAGCGTTTTGCTGCTGGCCTCGGACAGGCGGCGTGAAAGCATGAGTGCCGTGGCGATGACATACTCGGCCACGGCCTCGTTACTGCCGCCCGGGACATTGGCAACGGCAATGCCGAGATCGACCATGGCATCCCGGTCGAGACGGTCGACGCCGGCACCGGTCACCTGGACGAGGCGGATGCGGGTCCGGCGGAAGAGATCCGGGGAGAGAGGCGGGCCGACGGCGGGAATGACGAGACCTTCAAATTCCTTGCCGCTGTCCAGAAGCTCGGCCGGGGGCCGGGTTGTGTATTCCACGTACAGTGAAGCCGGCGCAGCTGCATCGACCCGGGAAAAATCAGCCTTTGGGCGGAGGCACAGAATATTCGCCATGGTCAATCCGGGGCCGGTTTGTCCGGATGGCCGTCAAACGTGCCAGGGCGGATATCGGCGACAGGGAAAAAACAGAGGAGGACCAGGGGTGTGGTTCCGGTGTTCCGGGTGTAATGGGGTCTGGGGGGCGGAACGAGGATTGAATCGCCGGCGTCCACCGGGATTTCCTCGCCATCGATCCAGACAGCGCCTTCTCCTGACTGTACGTATATACATTCCTCAAAATCTTTGTGATAGTGAGGCTCCCGAGGCGTGTCACCGGCCCGGGGGACGGAAATTTCAACCCGGCGGAAGGTGACGGATGCGGCACCTGAATGGGCCGACAGCATTTCGGTGGACTGACGTCCGGGAAGATTAAGCTCCCGTCCCTGATCCGGGGAAACCTTAATTGCCATTGCTCCTCCCGTCGTGCTCGACTGATTATTGTTTATAAAACAGTAGTCCGACGATACTCCGGGGTCAACTCGGGGAGCCGCACCAGGAAGCAGGGGCAAAGACAAGGGCAAACAAATGCGACTTTTTTCACTTGCCGTCCCAACTCTGGGATATTTTAAATTGACAAACAGGCTCCGGCGGGCCGGAACCGTAATCATGAGTGAATAAATATGAGCGAACAAAAAACCATCGCCCTTGTCACCGGAGCGACCGGTGTCATTGCCGGGGCCATCGCCGAGGCCCTGGCGGCAACCCCGGATTATGAAGTTGTCATTCTCGCGCGAAATGAGAAGAAGGCGCAGAAGACCGTGGCGCGCATTCAGAAAGCGACCGGCAATGCGGCAGTGCGGTATCTTATTGCCGATGTGTCACGCCGGGACTCGGTGCAACAGGCATCCGAAGCCTGGGACGGGCGGCTGAATATTCTCGTCAATGCGGCGGGTGTCGCCCCCCGGGAGCGGAACCTGACACCGGAGGGGATTGAGGAGACCTTTGCGACCAACGTACTCGGCTATCTCCGGGTTACAGATGCGTTCGCTCCTTTCATGAAGGGAGAAAAACTGGCACGCATCGTCAATGTCGCCAGCTACTGGGCCGGAGATCTGGATCTGGACGATCTGGAGTTCGAGCGCCGCCCGTTTCACAATCATCCAGCTTACCGGCAGTCAAAACAGGCAAACCGGATGCTTTCCGTTATACAGGCGGAGCGCCTTGAACCGGAGGGTATCCTTCTCAATTCCTGCCATCCCGGCGATCCGTCATCGGTGCTCAGCCGCAATCTCGGTTTTGGCAGCCCGGAGTCGGCGGAATCCGCCGCGCGCAC
>JBPCWG010000329.1:0-6652 GCA_051009705.1 Methyloligellaceae bacterium
GAAATTATAGCGACCCGGTACAAGGCCGCGCTGCCCAATTACGGTGTTTTCGACGAGAAGCGCGTTTTCGCCCAGGGTCCGATGCCGGGTCCTGTCAACTTTCGGGGTGTCCGCATAGGCATTCCAATTTGCGAAGATATTTGGGTCCAGGATGTCTGCGAATGTCTTGAAGAGACGGGCGCGGAACTGCTGATCGTTCCAAACGGCTCGCCCTATTCCAGTCACAAGCATGATAACCGAATGATGCAGGCGGTGGCCCGGGTAAGCGAAACCGGCCTGCCGATGATCTATGTCAACCAGGTCGGCGGCCAGGATGAGCTTGTATTTGACGGTGCTTCCTTCATTCTAAACCGGGCAAGCCAGCTCTGCCTGCAAATGCCTGCATGGGAAGAACGGATTGTGATCAGTGAGTGGTCGCTCGAGGACGAAGAGTGGACCTGCGCGTCCGGACAGCTGGAAACGCTTGAAGACGTGGATACGCTGGATTACACCGCTTGTGTCATCGGCTTGCGGGACTATGTGGAGAAAAACGGCTTTCCAAGTGTGGTTCTGGGGCTTTCAGGCGGCATCGATTCTGCCATTACCGCGGCGATGGCGGTTGATGCACTGGGTTCGGACCGGGTTCACTGTGTCATGCTGCCCTATCGATATACGAGTAATGAAAGCCTGAACGATGCATCTCTCTGCGCCGAGGCGTTAGGAGTGCGCTACGATAATGTGGCAATTGCGGAACCGGTGGAAGGGGTGCTTGCCAGCCTGTCCAATATGTTCGAGGGGACGCCGTCGGGCATCACGGAAGAGAATATTCAGTCGCGGATACGCGGCCTGATCCTGATGGCCATTTCCAACAAGTTTGGTTCAATGGTGGTCACGACGGGTAACAAGTCGGAAGTATCCGTTGGCTATGCAACCCTCTACGGTGACATGAATGGTGGCTTCAACCCGGTCAAGGACCTCTACAAAACGCGCGTTTACGAACTATCGGAATTTCGCAACAAAGTGCGACCCCGGGTTTGCCTCGGACCGGAAGGTATCGTCATTCCGGAAAATATCATCACCAAGGCACCGACCGCGGAATTGCGAGAAAACCAGACGGATCAGGATTCTCTGCCGCCCTACGACCGGCTGGACGATATTCTGGAATGTCTAGTGGAACAGGAAATGACCCTGAGCGATATCGTCGCCCGGGGGCATGATCCGGAGATCGTGAAAAAAATCCAACATCTCCTTTACATTGCCGAGTACAAGCGTCGCCAGGCGGCACCGGGTGTTAAAGTAACGGAACGAAATTTCGGACGAGACCGCCGCTACCCCAGAACCAACAGATTTCGCGAAAACATCGAGCCATGAAACGCCTGCCGGACACCACCCTAGTCGTTGTCATGTGTGGTGTGCAGTTGCTGACGATGTTGTCGATTTCCGTTTATGCGGCACAGCTGACGAATCTGCAAAACCTGTGGGGGCTGAACAATACGCAATCCGGATGGATCGGTGCCTCTTATTTTGTCGGATACACTGTCTGCGTGCCGGTTCTCACCAGTCTGACTGACCGGATTGATCCCAAACGCATTTATATATTCGGTGCCTTTCTGCTGTTCATGGGATGCGCCGGGTTCGGACTGTTCGCTGATAACCTGAATTCGGCATTGCTGTTCCATGCCATCGCCGGGGCCGGGCTTGCGGGCACCTATATGCCCGGCCTCAAGGCATTGGTCGATCACATTGACGACAGATTGCAGTCACGGGCGAGCGCAGCCTACACGGCCAGTTTCGGATTTGGGGCAGCTTTTTCGTATCCTTTTTCTGATTATTTGGGACAGGCGTTCGGGTGGCCGGTGTCTTTTATCGGTGCCGGAACTGCGGCCCTGTTTTCAGCCGCGATTGTCGGTTCACTCATGCCCAAGGCAAAACCGGAACATCTCAATATTTCCGATACCAACCCGCTGGACTTTCGTCCCGTACTACGCAACAAGGCCGCACTTGGCTACAGTCTCGGCTATGCGGCCCATTGCTGGGAGCTGTTTGGCCTGAGAACCTGGGTCGTGGCGTTTCTGGTGTTCAGTGCCGGTCGTCACGGTGTCGAGCCGACCTGGCTCGGTCCCTCGATTGTCGCTGCCGTCCTGACCATATTGGGCGTACCCTCATCGATATTCGGAAACGAGTTTGCCATCCGCTGGGGAAGACTCAGATTTATCACTGGTGTTATGGCGGTTTCGGCACTGGTCTGTGCGACCATCGGTTTGAGTTCGGCCGTGTCCTATGAACTCGCCGTTGTCTTCTGTCTTCTCCACGGCATGATGGTGATCATGGATTCCGGCTCCCTGACGGCGGGGGCGGTAGGTAATGCGGAACCCGGCTACCGAGGGGCGACGATGGCACTACATTCGACGCTCGGTTTCTCCGGTGCAATACTCGGCCCTCTGGTGTTCGGCATAGTGCTGGATATTGGGGGCAGCGACAATATGATGGGCTGGTGGCTGGCGTTTGCGCACCTGGGTGTGGTGCAAATTCTCGGATTGATTATTCTACAGCTAGTGCGACCACCAGCCGTCTCTGGAGACCGGCGTTAGCTTTCGTTTTTGCATTTGCTCTTCAAGCTGTAGGGCCGAGCGCTTGCGCATAAAGGCCACCGGCAGATCGACTCCGCTGCGGGTCGGCATCACGCCATAGGACGAGATTTCAAAGTTTAGATGTTCGAAGAAGGCAACGGAATTGATATTGGCGCGGGTGGTAAGCTCGTTGAAGCCTGCGCGCCGCGCCCGTTCTTCCGCGGCTTCCACGAGCAGGCGTCCAATTCCGCAGCTTGTGAACAATGGCCGGACAAATATTTTCCGAATGCGTGCAGTGGCCCCATTGTCATCTGCCGGACACCAGCCGCCGGTTCCGACAATTTCATTGTCAACGACGGCGCAGTACAGATCCGCTTCCAGGATTTCTTCAAAATATTCGGTGCGTAAAATATCTTCGACCCTGGCCTGGATCTCATTCTCCGAATGATGCTCGGCGGCGAGAATACGGAACGACGTCATGTGAACATAGCGAATCGAGGACAAGTCATCGATGGTCGCAGGCCGCAATGTTACCGCAGCCAGGAAATCTGATTTGTTCTGAAATTCCATACCCCTCGAGCTCCGCATGATTTTTTGACTGAGCGCGTCCCTGAACATACGGGGTGAAAAATAAGTCAGAAATTCGGCGCTCTCTGTCGAGATGCGAAAAATGTTGCAGCTTGACGCCGAGATGTCACACCCCGCCGCTCATTCGACGGATCAGGCAGGTTCTTGCTCAGATTTGGTTAACGGATATTAACGATTGCCGGTCATACGCTTGGGATTACTCTTCCGTTTCCCGGCCTTCACTGGTAGCAAACTGCTTGGTGCTGGAGCGGACCCGGCCCGGTTTCTTAGCCTGGTGATTCTCTGGTTTCAGGATTTCCGCCGGATTGTATTCCGCCTGGTTACAAGAGCACCCCTTCACAAAAAGACTTCGATATTTCCAGGCGTTTGGATGATTTTCATAACGCCGGCCATCGAGACTGACCATTTGTTCCACATCTTCACCCGGGTTCTGATGGACATAGAGTTCGACAGGCGCTGCGCAGCGGGATGCGCACACATTGGAGTCCCGGTCGAACTGACTTGGAAACGTAGAGAAACTGACGGGGTAGTAGTAACCGTCGCATTCTCTGACGCAGAGTGTGCGGTATGTTGAGAACGGCAACCGGTCAGCAGGTGTGCGGCGCCGGGGTTCGGAATATTGCGGCTGACCAAAAAATCCGTCGCCAAAGAAATTGAAAGGGTTTTGAGTTTGGTTCAATCGGCGGGCTTCGCGAATATACTGATCACCGCAGCGATAGCGGGCGAGTGCGCGTATGGTATCTTCCTGCCGTGATTTTCGCGTGCCCGGCTGGGTAACGGCTTTCAATTCCGCATTCAGGCGCTCCAGTCTCTGGCGGACCTGACGGATGTTTTTGTCGATGGCGACACAACGACGTGTTTTCCGAAGGGAAGTTCCGAATATGAAATTGTTCTGATAGCAGTTAAGTCGATCGGCCCGGGCGCGTTGTCGATTGTAGAAACGGTCGTTCTTGCGAATCTCTTCTCTGAGTGCCGGTAATCGCTCATTGGCCTGACCACCGCTGCTGAAATCTGAGGCCAGCCGGCGTTCCAGATCGTAACAGATGCGCTCGCGCTTATTGAGCTGGTTCTGAAAACCTTGCGAATAAGCCGGCGTCAAGGGGCTGAATGCAAACAGCACAAGCACACAGAGCACCAGAAGTCCTGCGGACCGGTTCAATATACTTGTTGGATTGCTTGCTTCAACGAATGGGAACACATTCCGGTCCCAATTTTTCATCACCACAGCTCATCAGCACCAAATCTGAAATTTATCGTCTGCGCAGTTTGTAAGCGACAACTTAAGATGTCAATGCGGCACGATTTGGAAGACTCCGTGGCGGCACTTCGCCAGGAATCCTGACATGTTCTTAACACGAAAACTTTGCCGATCCTCCATCAGAACTCTTAAGAATTCACTTATTTCGGCAATATCGTAGCGAATCACCGGATCACATACGGGTTGAAACGGTTGACGCGCTGGACAAATGCGACCATAAACGCGGTCATGAATTCTTTGGCGCGCATACGGATGATTCAGCCTTGTCTGGATTTGATTATTATAAGCTAGCATAAGCTGCTGGCGCGACCGCTGTTTCCACCGAAATGAAAAGAGTTTGAAGGTCCGGCCAGTGAGGTAGGAAAGACAGTTTCGTGAATTTACAACTATACAATACGCTTAACCGCAAGAAAGAGACGTTGCGGCCTTTCGATCCCGAAAATGTGCGTATGTATGTCTGCGGACCCACGGTTTACGATTTTGCACATATCGGCAATGCGCGGCCGATCCTGGTTTTCGATGTCCTCTACCGGGTGTTGCGCCATGTCTTTGGTGAATCCCATGTCACTTATGTGCGCAATATCACCGATGTCGATGACAAAATTAATGCCCGCTCACAGGTGGAAAAAATCTCGATACGGGAACTGACGGAGCAGACAACGGCTCAATTTCATGAAGACATCGATGCCCTGGGCGCCTTGCGTCCCGATGTCGAACCGCGGGCGACGGATCACATTCCGCAGATGATCGCTCTCATCGAAAAACTGATTGCCGGTGACTACGCCTATGAAGCCGAAGGACACGTACTTTTCCAGGTGGCGAAGATGGCGGATTATGGCCAGCTTTCCGGTCGCTCGGTTGAGGAAATGATAGCCGGTGCCCGCGTCGAAGTCGCCCCTTATAAGAAAGCTCCCATGGACTTTGTGCTGTGGAAGCCCTCAACCGGCCACGAACCGGGTTGGGACAGTCCATGGGGATCGGGCCGGCCCGGGTGGCATATTGAATGCTCGGCCATGTCCGCGGAACATCTGGGAGAAACCTTCGATATTCACGGAGGCGGCATTGATCTTGTCTTCCCTCACCATGAAAATGAAATCGCACAAAGCCGGTGCGCCAACAATCGCGACCTCATGGCTCAGGTCTGGATGCACAATGGTTATCTTCAGGTTGAAGGTGAGAAAATGTCCAAGTCCCTGGGGAATTTTATTACCATTAATCAGGTTCGGCAGAACTGGCCGGGAGATACCATTCGCCTGGCGATGCTCATGACCCACTATCGTCAACCGATCAATTGGACGGAACAATCGCTGAAGGAAGCCCAGAGATCCCTGGATCAGTGGTATGATTTGATCACGGAAGACGCTGAAGATCAGAGCGGCGGCCAACCTTCCGAGAGTTTCATGGAGGCGATGTGCGATGATTTGAACACGCCCAAGGCGATTTCCGAAATGCACCAGCTGCGTCACGAAATTTCCCGGCAACCGGAGAATGAAGACCTCCGGCAGCAATTGAGGTCCTGTGGCCGACTTCTCGGATTGTTTTCTGTCGGTCCTGAAGCATGGAAGGCGTGGACACCGCCATCGAACGAAATCGATGCCGACAAGGTCGAAGACCTGCTGCAACAGAGGCAACAGGCCCGGGCGGAAAAGAACTGGCCGGAAGCGGATCGCCTGCGTGACGAGGTCGAGGCCATGGGTGTGACCATCAAAGACGGTCCCGAAGGACCGACATGGCAGGTCAAACGTTAGTAATTATGAAGGACGTTATCACTAGACTCTTCGAGCATTAACGAGTCAAACAGGTCCGTATTGCAAGGGCTGATGAATTGGAAAAGATTACGGGTATGGGTAAAGAAAGATTATATTTATTTGATACGACTCTCCGCGATGGCGCACAAATGCATGGCGTCGATTTTTCGGTTGAAGACAAGGTGATGATTTCCAAAGCCCTGGACGATCTCGGAATTGACTATATCGAGGGTGGTTATCCCGGCGCGAACCCTACCGACAGTGAATTTTTTTCCCGCAAGCGCACCTTTGATTGCGCGAAATTTACAGCCTTCGGCATGACCAAACGGGCGGGTCGGTCCATTGACAACGATCCCGGTTTTCAGGCCCTTCTCGATGCCGAGGCCAGTGCCGTCTGCCTGGTGGCAAAAAGCTGGGATTACCATGTCCGGGTCGCCTTGCAGATCGAAAATGAAGAAAATCTGAATTCCATCGAAGAATCCGTCAAAGCCGTAAAAAATGCCGGCCGG
>JBPCWG010000330.1:0-2670 GCA_051009705.1 Methyloligellaceae bacterium
TGGTACTACACCCGGCGGATCTCAACGGGCAATGAAAAGGGTTCTCCCACCTGCGCTAGTTCACCGCGGCCAATTTCTTCGATAGCCTTGCGCATCCGGCCACCCCTGTCGAGAACCTCGTCAGCAAGTTCCACCAGCCTGCGATTAGGAGTCGCCGATGGCGAGGCCCGGCGCAAACTCATGGCAATTTCGATTTCATCGACTGAAGGATTGAAAAAACACTGGGAGATAAAGGCAGCCGCCGTCGATCGGCTAATTCCGGCCCAGCAATGGATGACGATCGGGTCGACTTTCGGCCAGGTATCGAGAAACCCAATAAGATTGCTAATGTGTAATGTATTCGGAAGAACCAGCCCTTCGGCCGGTTCGGAAATATCGTTCATTGCCAGTTTAAGATGATTCTCTTGGGCAATTGGCCTGGGAGTGTCCGGCATCGTGTCGTGGTTTAAAAGTGTCACCACATGACTCGCACCGACATCGACTACGATGTCATTCAGATCATCCAGACCACAGACGAAAATCTGCATTATTTGTATTCCATGAATTTCAGGCCGAGACAGGAATTTCAATCCTGGCCTCGCCTGTCTTTTTGACAGGCGTATAACGAACCCCGGATTTTACACAGTTCTGCAGCTGATGAACAACCCGGTTGGCAGACTAATTTCTCTATTGTGCACTTGTTAGCACTTTACTTGGATAATTGGTTAAACGCGTCATGGAAGGCGGATTGGGCCCGATCTGCACTCCAGGGATATACCAGTTCCGACTGGCGGGTCAGAAAGTGATCGATATCGATGGTCGGCATTTCAAAATAGAGCAGAGCCTCATCTTCGCTAAATCCTGCAAGATTCACCGCCTCCAGATAAGCGGCGTTTTTGTCCGCCTTCTTGATAAGGCGAATAAGGGCGTCAGGTCTCTGCCATTGAAGATCAAAACGCGAATGAATGGCCGCAAGGAGGCGGTTTTCGACGGATTTATAGTCCTGGCCGATAGCTGCCTTGAACGGGCTGATTAAGTCGCCAACCACATACTCGGCGCTGTCATGCAGCAATGTCGCGAGCCGCCAGTCGTCCGAGCATTCCTCATCCAGCAGTTTCGAAATTTCCAGAACCAGAAGCGAATGCTGAGCAACCGAAAAGGCATGGTCACCGATCGTCTGTCCGTTCCATCGAGCCACGCGCGCCAGTCCGTGGGCAATGTCGGTGATTTCAATATCCGCAGGCGAGGGTTCCAGAAGATCAAGCCGGCGGCCGGAGAGCATTCTTTGCCAGGCGCGGGGAGGTTGTTCTTGCATTATGACTACCTGAAGATTCAATCTCAAGTGGGTGAACAAATCACGCTATACACGCCGGATGGTCTTCGCCGCAAATTTTTTCCGGGTTTTATCCGCGGCTGGGTACTATCTCTCAAGTTTGGGGGCGCAACTGATAGGAAGCCCAGGCCGGTTCCTGAAGTTCTATCTCAGTGTCTTCTATGAGGATTGATATATTTTCGGCGATAGCCTTTTGGGCGTGATCAATACGAATGATCGCCAGCCCTTCCTGACCTAGGACTGATCCGAGGATTCCAATTTTTCGTCCCTCCGAGGTCGTCAAGTTCGGCCGGACTTCATCATCCGATATGAGTTCGGGGTTGATCGTTTTCGCCATTCGGACTCGAACAATTGATTTGCGATTCTTTTGCCGGTGCTGCATGCGGGATACGACTTCCTGGCCGATGAAACACCCTTTTTGAAAATGCACGCCATGAAGTACATCCATGGAGACATCATGGGGGAAAACCGAACCGAAGGCGAAATCCATCCCGCCTTCAGGGACAGCTAAATGAATACGATGATGGTGATATGAGTTTTCGTCATCCAATGGCCGATCGATCGATCCGTTGCCGGCCTCAATATTCTCCGGTGTCGTAATGAACCGATATCCCAGGGGTTCAAAGCGGGGATCGCTGAAGGATATAACCGGATTGAACGCCGCAATGACCTCCGGCTGACTGGTGGCAACGACCTGAAGGTCCGGACATTTTTCGATCGCTACATCAGCGCGCAGCTTGTAGAAAGTCAGGCGCTTCATCAGTTCTTCAGAACTGGTTGCGGAAACATCGATCAGATAGCCATTATTCGTCGATATGAGAAAAAAATCCGATAGGATCTTTCCCTGCGGTGAGAGCAGGGCCGTATGATGGGCTGACCCGGGATTTGCCGAAAAACTCTCGGAAACATCATTGGTGAGCAGGCCCTGCAGAAATTGATCAGCGTCTCCACCGCTAACCGACAGGACCCGGCGGGAATTCAATACTGCGACAAATTCTGCCATTGATCTGACCTGGTTAAGTTCATCAACTTAGTATTTAGGCAAGTACTGGACGCACTGCAAGAGGAACAGCGGCAGCGAAACGAGGGCAGCAAACCAACAAATGAATTCATCGGGGTTTGCTAATCCCCCTTGATGAAAAAATGCCAGATGCCATTGCGGTCAATACCGGCGCGGTAGTCGGTATACTTCCCTTTCTTTTTCATGCCTTCAACAGCAGTGTAGGGAACGAGGCGGTAGAGTTCGACCCATTGCGTCGGTGTCAGCTCGTCGGGTTTGAATTCGGCAAAATACGGCCAGATGAAAAGCTCATCCTGAGTATCCGAATTGATTCGGACGAAGCCGCTATTGAAGATTT